>NZ_JACBIU010000022.1:0-83929 GCF_013839555.1 Nocardia sp. GTS18
CCCCCACACCTATCCCCACAACCCCCTCACCTGGCGCGACCCCCTCGGCCTCATCCCGGACTCGTGCGACAGCGATTCGTCCGACGACGACACGCCCGATCCCAACACCGTCAACCCGCCGGACCCCACACCCACGCGACCGACCGCCGACACAGGGCAACCCCGTACCACACCGGATACAGTTCCCGATCCGAACGCCGACGCGGGCACTACGCGTCCGGGATCGAGCGACACAGGTCCGACGACTACCAACACCCCACGAGGCCATCAAGACCCGTTCGGCGACCGCCGCGATGCGGTTCGCGACCGGATCACCCCACCACGACGGGTCGTCGACGGACCCGAACTGGACCCCACCAATCCCGACCACGCGAATACGCGTGGCACGCTTCGCCCCGATGACTATCCGCTCCCCGTGCCGGACGGCCCCCCGACGCGAATTGTCAACGGAACAACCGATTCCGACACCCGGTACACCGACACGATCTACGGAGACCCACCGAACCACACAGTTGTTCGCGATTACCATCCACGCTCAGTCGAATACCCCTCGCGTGGCGGTGGCACCTTCAGAGCCCTACGCCACGAACAACACGTCATATTTCCCCGGGATGCGAACGGTGACGTCCGATCGGTCTCGCGATCCCAAGTCGGCGACAACGTGGTGCGCACCGAGTCTCATAACGGCCGCCACGTCTCCACCGAAGGTGTGATCCGCCACGACTTCTCGCGAGGAGACAGGGTCGACCGCGACAAGGACAGCGCTGAAAGTACGGCTGCTACCAACACCGGTCGTGAGGGCATCGACCCGACGGGCACAGGACTGAACTACGATGGCGGGCATGGGTCCAGCTACCGAACCACCCTGGACAGGGGGCTGGTCAATCTGTTCGCGCAAGAGCGGGTATTCAATCAACGACAATTCCGTGTGCTGGAGAACGCTATTGCTGATTGGCCGACGTCACGTCCCGGTCGAGAAGCACGCATATACTTCGAGACCGATCCACCCGGTGCCGAAACACCCGAAACTGTTGACGGAACCGTGAGATTGATCGATGCCAAGGGCAACATATTCCGGGATCTCGATATCGATTTCGACAATCGCGGCGGGAATACGTTCGAACGAAAAGATCACAAGATTCAACTCAAAGACTATCGAGCGTATCACGAATAGCAGACAGGAGTGAATATTGTCCGATTTCGATGAAGTAGAAGTCACCACTACCCTTGTGCAAGCGACTGGAGAAGCGGCCGCCGTTGCTTATCCGGATTGGACCTACGGTGTTTCGACGAGGGTCCTCCCTTCACGAGGTGTTGGAACCACGATCGTGGTCGCCTATCAAAGCAGCGAAGGAAAGGTGGCGGACCTGTGGGATCATCGCGACCTCAAACGGCTGATCCGCAAATCCTCGACCGCGCTGCTTGATGCACAAGGGGTCGAGTGCATGGGACTGAAATGTACCGTTGCACGGTCGGGCCAGTTCCGGATCGAGTATTCCTACGACATCGACGAAGCGATCAAGTGGGCGAACGAGGTCTTCAGCGGGCTTCCGCCTGCGGAACTCGTGGAAGTCCTGCGGCCACGTGACCTATGAGTGGTCGCACGAGGCCGTGCGCAGTACGCATGGTGACCGGCCGTTCCGATTCGGGGACAGTGGATGAGTGAAGTAGCGGTGGTGGCCCAGCGCATCCGGGATACGTTGGTGGACAGGGGATTCGAGCCGATATTGCGGCGCGGGTCCGGGGAAGTCGGCCGGTACCAGGAGTGGACCGGCGTGCCTGCTCCGGCCGAGGTTGCCGAGTTGTGGTCGGTTCTGGCTGGTCGGGACATTCTAGGGATGTGCCTGGAAGGCCCGGATTCCGCGGGGCAGTACGTGGCCGCGCGGGCGAACGAGGCCGAGTCCAGTGATCCGGGAGAACCTTTCGAGGAACTGGACGGCTCGACGGACGGTGCGGTGCGAAAGGTGTGGTGGGACCGCGGCTGGTGTGCCCTGTACGCGACGGCCGATCTCGCGATCGCAGTCGATTCGCATCCTGGCGCGAAAGGGCAGGTCGGGCAGGTCGTGTACTGCGAGATGGACATGTACGGCGACCGTGAAGCGGTATGGGAGTCGGTCGAGGATTTTCTCCGTGACCTGCTGGCGGTGGTTTCCTCGGACGGGTTGATCGTGGAGGACGGGTTCGGGTTGCTGGCGGGGACGGATGGTGACCGGTACCTGGTGTCGACGGCTGTCCTCGAGATGGGGCAGGCACGTCGCGATGGCCGCCCCGTTCCGCTGGTTGCGTTCGCCGACGACCGGCATTGAACAGGCGACCGCGGAACGCACGAAGGCCCCCTTCGGCACGAACCGGTGGGGGCCTTCGAACAGGTCGACTCAGAATGCTCGGCAGGAGCGGATGTCGGTGGCGAGGATCGCCTTGGCGCCGAGTTCGGCGAGGCGGTCCATCAGCTCGTTGCCCTGCTTACGGGGGACCAACGCGCGGACGGCGACCCAGTCGGGGTCGCGCATGGGCGAGACGGTCGGTGATTCCAGGCCGGGGGTGATGGCGGCGGCTTGGTCGAGCAGCGACTTGGGGCAGTCGTAGTCGAGCATCAGGTACTGCTGGGCGAACACCACGCCCTGGATGCGGTTGATGAGCTGGTTGCGGGCGCGGTCGTCGCGGTCGGCGCCCGTGCGTTCGATGAGCACGCCCTCCGAGTCGCACAGCGACTCGCCGAAGGCGACGAGGTTGTGCTGGCGCAGGGTGCGGCCGGAACCGACCACGTCGGCGATGGCGTCGGCGACGCCCAGCTGGATGGAGATCTCGACCGCGCCGTCGAGGCGGATCACCTCGGCGTCGATGCCGAAGCGTGCCAGGTCGGCGCGCACCAGGTTCGGGTAGGAGGTGGCGATGCGCTTGCCCGCGAGGTCTTCGACCTTCCAGTCCTCGCCGGCGGGGGCGGCGTAGCGGAAGGTCGAGCGGCCGAAGCCCAGGGAGAGGCGCTCGGTGACGGGGGAACCGGAGTCCAGGGCCAGGTCGCGGCCGGTGATGCCGAGGTCGAGCTCGCCGGAGCCGACGTAGATGGCGATGTCCTTGGGCCGGAGGAAGAAGAATTCGACCTGGTTGGCGAGGTCGAGGACGGTGAGGTCACGGGAGTCGGTGCGTTTGCGGTAGCCGGCCTCGCTGAGGATGGAGACGGCGGATTCCGACAGCGAGCCCTTGTTGGGAACTGCGACGCGCAACATGGAAGGTGGTCCTTTCGGGGATGACGGGAGCAGTGTCGAATCGGACGGATCAGCCGTCACAGATGTCGGTACACGTCCTCGAGCGTCAGCCCGCGACCCACCATCATCACCTGGACCCAGTACAGCAACTGGGAGATCTCCTCGGCGAGGGCCTCGTCGCTCTCGTGCTCGGCGGCCAGCCAGATCTCACCGGCCTCCTCGAGCACCTTCTTCCCCTGGAAATGCACGCCCGCGTCCAGCGCGGCCACGGTGCCCGACCCCTCGGGACGGGTCTTGGCACGCTCGGTCAGCTCGGCGAACAGGGACTCGAAGTTCTTCACGGTGACCGATTGTTTCACACCGTGCACAGCGGTTTTCCCGCGCACCACGGCCGGGGTGGGCCGGGGTGCGCGGGACACCGATCATGCCGCGAGCAACTCGCGCAGTTCACCAACCGCCGTACGCAGGTGGTCGGCGAAGGCGTACATCTGGTCGGCCACCGACTTCGGCGTGGCCAGGTAGATGTTCCAGCGGTCCGGCAACAGCACGTAGGCGATGCCGATACAGCGCGGACTGGTGGATCCGAAACCGAAGTAGCGGATGTACTGCGAGGGCGCCGAGCTGGTCGACAGGTAGTCGTCACGCATGACGGTCCAGCCGGGGCTGTCGAACAACGCGATCCGCTCACCGTCCACGCCGAGCTCGGCACCGCGGCGGCGCTGGATCCACTCGAGCTCCCACAGGTGCTGCTCGGGTGCCTGGCCCGCCTGGCATTCCTTGGCGCGGTTCACGTGCGCGGCGGCGGCGGTCCGCGCCGCGGCGAGCTTCGTCTCCTGGTCGACCTCGGGGTCGACCATGGCGTCGACGAAGGCCACCATCTCCGGCGTCACCACCCGCATGGCCTCGGTGCGGCCGTTGCGGAACTGGCGGGTGGCGATGGACTCGTAGGTCGCCCCGGTGATGCCCTTGCTGCGCCGGTGCGCGAGCTGATAGCTCAACTGCGCGAACGCGTCCGGCGAGATCCCCAGCTTCTTGGCGTCGGCGGTGCCGAAGTCGTCGAACGACACCAGCGAGGTGGCGGTGTCGGCGGCGAACTTCGCGAAATCCGCTCCGGCGGCGGCGATATCGGCCCGCGCCGCCGAGTCGAGTTCGAACTCGACCGGCTCCACGGCGGGCAGTCCCTGGGCCTTGGCGCCGCTGGTGGCGGCGTGGTCGTCGGCGCCGCGTTCGAGCAGCGCGTCGACGAACGACAGCACGGTTGTGCCGTCGAGCCCGCAGTGCTCGATATTGATGCCCGCCTGGCCGTCGGCGAAGACGATGAACGACACCGACTTGTCGAAGTAGCGGTTGCCACTGTCACCGTGCAGGAGCTGATCGCAGGCGTGCAGTTCGTCGCGGGGCGCGAAGTCCTCGAGGCACACGGAGAACAGTGCGGTCTCGATGGCGTCGAACGCCGCAACATTGGCGGGCACGGTGCGCAGGGCGGCCCGGCTGCGGGCCCATTCGGCGCGTGCCTTGGTGGTGAGATGGCCGACCGAGGTATCGGTGGCGGCGGGCTTGGTGCCCGCCTTGATCACCGCACGCAGCCCGTCGACGATGTCGGAGAACGCGTACGGCGCGCCGTCGGCCCCGACCACGTCCATCCGGAAGATGTTGCCGCGGTAGAAGACCGCGATGTGGCGGGCGTCGGAGGGCCCGGGCCATTCGTCGCTGTAGGGCTTGCGAACGGAGTCCTGCACCTCGCCCGGAATCCGGGTCTCGGAGAACAGGTACTTGTTCTGCCACATCGACAACTGCTGTCCACGCTGGGTGACCGGCGGGATCTTCTCCGCGTCCAGTGCCAGCTTGTAGTCGACAGCGGCGCCGATGAGCGCGGCGGCCCGCTCGGCCTGCTCCCCCACCGTCGACGACGCCAGCGGCGTGTCGTCGCGGAACAGGAACACGAAGTTGGCGTTGAGCGCGATCCGGTCGCGGCGGCCCAGGTAACGCGAGGGCCAGAACTCGTCGAGCCAGCTGCCGACACCGGGTGTGGCGTCGTATTCGGCCAGCGCGGCGTGCAGGGTGCGCCCGGCCCCACCGGGGCGCAGCAGCTCGGCTACCGCGCCCTCGGTGGTGGCGTATTCCTCGGCGCCGAGCAGCGGAGCACACCACTGCAGGAACCGCGCGCAACTGTCTTCCAGTGTCGGCAGCGGAACCCTGGGCAGGGTGTCTTCGGCGGCGAACGTGGGTTGGTTCAATCCAGATCCTCAGGTCTCGATGGGATGCGGGCGGGACAGGAACAGGTTGGCGTAGAGCCAGCCTTCGGCTTCGTGATCGGTGGTGTCGATTCCCTTGGCCGCCAACGCATCGAGTACCTGCTGACGTTCCTGCGCCGAGGCGAAGCGACGCTGCTGGAACATACCGGGCCGCTGCTCACTGCGATAGCCGAGCGCGGCGAGTTCGGCGGCGATGGGATCGAAGTCGAACATCCGCAACACGAAGTGCGCCATCCACGGTCGCTTGTGTGGATCGGCTTGCGCGACCCTGGACAGGGTTTTCTCGGTGATGTAGCCGACGCATCCGGTGGAGATCACCAGATCGGCGGAGGCGAGCACACGTCGCTGTGCCTCGGTGGGCTCGGTGGCCTCGAGGTCGGCGTGCACGTAGTCGTGCAGGAGTCCGGCGGCGTGGGCGTAGGTCAGCGCCGGGCGTGCGGCGTCCATCCCGATGAAGCGTACGTCGGGCATCAGGTCGATGCGTAACCGCTCCCGGTCCGCCGCGAGGAGGCCCACGCGATCGGTGTCGGCGTGGTCGCGGTAGTGCGTGGCCAGCTCGTCGACGGTGGTGTCGGTCCGCAGCAGCGCCGCGTTCACTCCGTAGGAGCAGCCCAGGTCGAGCACCGTCGGGATGCGGTCCGGGCGCGCGGCGCGCAACTGGCGCAACTGCTCGGCGAAATGCGGCTTCGCCAGTTCCGGGATCCGGTAGTCCAGCTCGTTCATCCGCGCGAAATACGCACGCGGATCCGGACTCTCGTAGATGTCGTCGAAGGATGCTTTACCGGTGGTGTGCAACGGAACGGACATGGGTTCCTCTCAGTCGAGCAGTCGGTCACCTCGGACGGCGGCGGCCGCGGCGGCCACGTGATCGGGTAGCACACGGCCGAACAGCTGCCTGGTGCGTTCGACAGTGCCGATCACCCCTGGCCGGTCCGTGTAGGCGAAGATCGCCGAATGTCGTTGTCCGGCACCGGTCACCTCGGTGACGCGGTGCAGAGAGAAGCGGCCCTTGAACAGTTGCAGGTCGCCGGGGCGCAGCTCGAGCGCCCGGATGAAGCGCCCGCCCTCGCCGGTGAGCACGGCCCGCACGTCGTCGAGATTCTCGGCGTGCGGATCGCGGATGTTCGGGCAGTACTCGAAGACACCGCCCGAGTCGGGGCGGCGGGTGAGCATGCTGACGGTGAATTCGTTGGTGTCGAAATGCCAGGGGTGCGACATGCCCGGCTCGACCACGTTCAGGCACAGCCCGGCCAGCGGGTCGGCGAATTCGTGCAGTTCGTCGAGTTCGAAGCAGTCGGCGACGAAGCGCTGGAACACCGGGTCGGTGTAGAGGCGCTGGATCAGCGTGTCGGTGGGGATGTGGTCGCGGGCGACGAAGGCGTTGCCACGGTCGAGCACGATGCGCGCCGGGTGATCGGCGGGCAGGTCGGCGTCGAGCGGGATGTTGTAGGCGTTGACCCGCTCCACCTTGTAGTGGGCGTGCGGGGCGATGGCCTCGCCCTCGGCACGCAGGGTGTCGAGCAGCTGCGGGCGGATGAATTCCCGCAGCACGGTACAGCCGTCCTCGGCGAGTTCGGCACGGGCCGCGTCGATCGCGGCCTGTCTACCCGGATCACCTGGATCGGTGAGTGGATACCGTGCGATGTCGACGATTTCGTCAAGCCCCCGCGTGCCTGTCATGGAAACAGTTTGCGCGAAAATTCCGTGACACGCCCGGGATTCGGTCGAATCGGCCAATCCCGAACAGATCACAGGGAGGTGAATTCATCTGCGCCACAACAGTTTTCGCACATTCCATCCCGATGACGGAATTATCACGGTAGGCTATTACGCCCTATCACGCGGTGGCAGTGGCCCGTTCGTCCCGTGCGGCGAAGGCGGCACGCAGGTCGGTCACCGACAATCCGATCAGTGACTCCCTGAATACCCGCCCGGCGACCTCGGGAACCTCGATTTCGCAGGGAATCACGATCACCGCGCAGCCGGCCCCCTGCGCGGCCAGCGCACCGGTCGGCGAGTCCTCCAGCGCGACACAGTCGGCGGGATCGACACCGAGCAGCTCGGCGGCCCGCAGGTAGACATCGGGTGCCGGCTTGCCGTGGGCCACCTCGTCACCGCAGACCGACAGGTCGAAGAAGTGCCTGCCGAGGGTGTCGAGACCGTATTCGGTGAGCGAGCGTTTGGTATTGGTCACCAGCGCGCAGCGCAGGCCCGCGGCGCGCACCATGGTCAGCGCGTCGAGCGCGCCGGGGCGCCACGGGATGGGGCCGAGCATCAGTTCGCCGACGCGGCGTTCGAGGAACTCCCCCGCCGCCGCGATCACCTGCGGGGTGGCGGTGACGCCGATGCCGTCGAAGAGCATGCGCAGGGCATTGGGTCCGGAAGCGCCGATGAGGGAGTGGCGCAGCTCGTCGCTCATCTCATGCCCGTGTTCGCGGGCCAGCTCACGCACCGCGATGTCCCACAGCTTCTCCGAATCGAGCAGCGTGCCGTCCATATCCCACAGCACCGCGGCCGGTCGCACGCTCACGTCTTCACTCGCCTCGTTCTCGTCGTCTCGCGGCCACCAGCACTCGCGGAGCCCGGTCAAGCCTAACGGGTTCGACCTATACGCCTGATCCGGCGATCTGGAGGTTGCCCGCGTCGCCGGTGACCTGGATCCACCGGTTCTCCGAGCTCACCGACCCGTTGGTGAGGTGATAGGTGAGCGAGACGACGGCCCGGTCGGGGCCGCTGGGGGTGATCGATCCGACAGTCACCGAGCGCACTGTCGACCAGAACGACGAGTACTGGCCGAAGCCGCCGGTCTCGGCCTGGTAGCCGGGGGCCAGGCGCGACCAGGCGCCGCTGGTGTTGCCGGGCAGCATCCCGTAGTAACCCGCGATGAACTGGTTGATGCGTTCGGGCGTCGGTGGGCCGACCGGTGTCGTGGTGACGGTGGTCGTGGTGGGGCGCGGGGTGGAGGTCGCGCTGCTCGTGGCCGGGGTGGAGGTGGGTGCGGTGGTGACCCCGGACGGTGCCGGCGCCGAGACGGTAATCGTCTCCTGCTCGGGCACGATCACGACGGTGCTCACCTTGCCGTCGACCATGGTGGTCACCGTGACGGGCGAGGGCGGGTCCTGCGCCTGCTGTCCGGCGTCGCCGCCGCGGTCGCGGGTGACCACCAGCACTACCAGCATCACCGTGAATGCGGCGACGGCGGCGGCAAGCAACAGCACGGCGCGGTTGTTCGACGAATCGGTCCGCGGCGGCGCGACAGGGAAGGCGGGCGGCCTGCCCGACGAATGCCCGCCGGTATCACCTACACCACCGATGAATTCGGTCGCGGCGGCGGAGTCGATGTCGTTCGCCGAGGCCTCGGCGTCCTGGACACGCGGTTCGGCCGGGGGCGGTGGTCCGACCAGGCCCCCGGTGGGGCTCGACGATCCGCCGGTGATCGCCGAGCGAGCCGCCTTCGCGAGAGCCAAACCGCTGCCGAGCAAGCCGGCGGCCTTCACTCCCCCGCTCTCGGGTGCGGGCGATTCGGCGGGCGTCGCACCGAGCGCGAGCACCTTGGTCGCGGTGGCGGGCAGGGCCGGAACACGTCCTGCCGCAACGTCTTCCAGTGCGCGCCTGGCCTGTGCCATGGTCGGGCGTTCGGCGTCGTCGGCGGTGAGCAACCACATCAGCACCGGTCCGAGCGGGCCCGCCTTCTTCGGTTCGGGCACCACCCCGCGCGCGACGGCGTGCAGGACGGCGAGGGGATTGTCGCCCTCACCGAACGGCGGCGCGCCTTCGACGGCGGCGTAGAGGGTGGAGCCGAGGGCGAACACGTCGGCGGCCGGTTTCGGGTTGTCACCGCGGGCGATCTCGGGCGCCAGATAGGCGGGCGTGCCTGCCAGGAACCCCGTCGCGGTGACGGTGACGTCGCCGGTGGCATGCGAGATGCCGAAGTCGGTGAGCTTGACGGTGCCGTCGTCACCGACGAGCAGGTTGGCCGGTTTCACATCGCGGTGCATGATCCCGGCGTCGTGCGCGGCGGACAACGCCGCCGCGGCCTGCGCACCGATCCCGGCCACCTCGATCGGTGACAGCGTCGCTCCACCGGAGATCTTCACCGCGAGGCTCGGCGCGTTCATGTATTCCATGACCAGCCAGGGCTGGCCGTCCTCTTCGGCGACATCGAAGACGGTGATGGCGTTGGGGTGGTGCAGGCGCGCGGCGATGCGACCCTCGCGCATGGCCCGCAATTTCGCTTCCAGCGCTTGGGTTCCGGTGAGGCCCGGCGCGAGCAGTACCTGCTTGACCGCGACGGTGCGCCGCAACCGGACATCGGTGGCGCGCCACACCACCCCCATCGCACCCGTGCCGATCGGGTCGGTGAGTCGATAGCGTCCCGCGATCAACCGATCCGATGTCATAACGTGTGCCCCTCCTGCTTACCGCCGAGTCGTCCAGCCCTCCGCGCCACAGCGGGATGAAACTTTCGAAAATCCTACGTGCCTCAGTGCTGCGATTCCGTTGCCAACCGTCGACCACCATGGTCTACCCATCGCGTTCGTGATCAGATTCACAACGGGCACAGGGCGAATCGGGCCGGTCCGCGGTGGACCGGCCCGATCACCGAACACCGAAGTCAGGCGTTGAAGTACTTCGCCTCGGGATGCAGCAGGACGAAGGCGTCGGTGGACTGCTCGGGATGCAGCTGCAGCTCTTCCGACAGCGTCACCCCGACCCGGCCCGCGTCGAGCAGGTCGACCAGTTTCGCCCGGTCCTCGAGGTCCGGGCAGGCACCGTAGCCGAAGGAATACCGCGCACCCCGGTAGCCGAGCTTGAAGTAGTCCTGCACATCGGCCGGATCGCTGTCGGCGACCGACTGCCCGTCGATGCTCAGTTCCTCACGCACCCGGCGGTGCCAGTACTCGGCCAGCGCCTCGGTGAGCTGCACGCCGATACCGTGCACCTCGAGGTAGTCGCGGTAGCTGTCGCCCGCGAACAGGGCGTTGGCGAAGTCGGCGATGGGCTGACCCATGGTGACCAGCTGGAAGGGCAGCACGTCGACCTGACCGGCCTCGCGAGCCTTGTCCCGCGAGCGGATGAAGTCGGCGATGCACAGGAACCGGTCGCGCTGCTGACGCGGGAAGGTGAACCGATACCGTTCGGGCGCATCGGGTTCCGGCTCGGTCAGCACGATGACCTCGTCGCCCTCCGACACCGCCGGGAAGTACCCGTACACCACGGCGGCGTGCTGCAACACGCCCTCGGTGGCCAGCCGGTCGAGCCAGTACCGCAGCCGCGGACGGCCCTCGGTCTCGACCAGTTCCTCGTAGCTCGGCCCGTCACCAGCACGCTGCCCGCGCAGACCCCACTGCCCGAGGAACAGCGCCCGCTCGTCGAGCAGACCCGAATACTCCGCCAGCGGAAGGCCTTTCACCACACGCGTGCCCCAGAACGGCGGAGTCGGAACCGGCTGATCGGCCGCCACGTCGGAACGCTCGGGCACCACGATGGGCGCCTCGGCGGCCTTGCGCTCGGCGGCGATCCGCTTGGACCGTTCGTGGCGGGCCTTGCGCTCGGCGGCTTTCTTCTTCGCCTCGATCGCCTCGGGGCTGTCGGGGTCGAGGCCACCGCCGCGCTTGACGGTCATGATCTCGTCCATCAACCGCAGACCCTCGAAAGCGTCACGCGCGTAATGCACCTCACCGTCGTAGACCTCGGTGAGGTCGTTCTCGACGTAGGAGCGGGTGAGCGCGGCACCACCGAGGAGCACCGGGAACTGCTCGGCCACGCCCTTGGCATTGAGCTCGGCCAGGTTCTCCTTCATCACCACGGTGGACTTCACCAGCAGGCCGGACATGCCGATCACGTCGGCCTTCTTGTCCTGGGCGGCGTCGAGGATGGTGGCGATGGGCTGCTTGATGCCCAGGTTCACCACCTCGTAGCCGTTGTTGGACAGGATGATGTCGACCAGGTTCTTGCCGATGTCGTGCACATCGCCCTTCACCGTGGCCAGCACGATGCGACCCTTGCCGGAGTCGTCGGTGGCCTCCATGTGCGGTTCCAGGTGCGCCACAGCGGTTTTCATCACCTCGGCCGACTGCAGCACGAACGGTAGCTGCATCTGGCCCGAACCGAACAGCTCGCCGACGGTCTTCATGCCCGACAGCAGTGTCTCGTTGATGATCTGCAACGGCGGCACCGATTTCATCGCCTCGTCCAGATCATCGCCGAGACCGTTGCGTTCACCGTCGACGATGCGGCGTTCCAGGCGTTCGAACAGCGGCAGCGCGGCCAGTTCCTCGGCGCGCGAAGCCTTCGAGGACGCGGTCGACACGCCTTCGAACATCGCCATCAGCGTCTGCAGCGGGTCGTAGTCCTCGCCGCGGCGGTCGTAGATCAGGTCGAGGGCGGTCTCGCGTTGCTCGTCGGGAATCCGGCTCATCGGCAGGATCTTGGAGGCGTGCACGATGGCCGAGTCGAGACCGGCCTCCACGCACTCGTGCATGAACACCGAGTTCAGCACCTGCCGGGCGGCCGGATTCAGGCCGAAGGAGATGTTGGACAGACCGAGGGTGGTCTGCACCTGCGGGTGGCGGCGCTTGAGTTCACGGATCGCGTTGATGGTCTCGAGACCGTCCTTGCGCGATTCCTCCTGGCCGGTGCCGAGGGTGAAGGTCAGCGTGTCGATGATGATGTCGGACTCGGCCAGCCCCCAGTTGCCGGTGATGTCGGCGATCAGCCGCTCCGCGATGGCGACCTTGTGCTCGGCGGTGCGGGCCTGGCCCTCCTCGTCGATGGTCAGCGCGACCACGGCCGCACCGTGCTCGGCGACCAGCGCCATGATCTGCTGGAATCGCGACTCGGGACCGGCACCGTCCTCGTAGTTCACCGAGTTCACCGCGCACCGGCCGCCCAGGTGCTCGAGCCCGGCCTGCAGGACCGCGACCTCGGTGGAGTCGAGCATGATCGGCAGGGTGGACGAGGTGGCCAGGCGCGAAGCCAGCTCGTTCATGTCGGCGGCGCCGTCGCGGCCCACGTAGTCGACGCACAGGTCGAGCATGTGGGCGCCGTCGCGGGTCTGGTCCTTGGCGATCTCGAGGCAGCGCTGCCAGTCGGCGGCCAGCATCGCGTCGCGGAAAGCCTTGGAGCCGTTGGCATTCGTGCGCTCACCGATCATCAGGATCGACGCGTCCTGCTCGAACGGCACGGCGGTGTACATGCTCGATACCGCGGGCTCGTGCTCCGGGTGACGGCGATCGTCGATCGGCGGCAGCGTCTTCTCGACCTCGCGCACCGCCTCGGCGACCTGACGGATGTGCTCGGGCGTGGTGCCACAGCAACCACCCACCATCGACAGCCCGAACTCGGAGACGAAACCGCTCATCGCGACGGCCAGCTCCTCGGCGGTGAGCGGGTACTCCGCCCCCTTGGCACCGAGCACCGGCAGACCCGCGTTCGGCATCACCGACACCGGAATGGTGGCGTGACGCGACAGATGGCGCAGGTGCTCGCTCATCTCGTCGGGCCCGGTGGCGCAGTTCAGGCCGATCATGTCGATACCGAGCGGTTCCAGCGCGGTGAGCGCCGCACCGATCTCGCTGCCGACGAGCATGGTGCCGGTGGTTTCCACCGTCACGTGGGTGATGATCGGGATCCGGCGACCGGCGGCGAGCATGGCCCTGCGGCTGCCGGTGATCGCGGCCTTGACCTGCAGCAGGTCCTGGCAGGTTTCGATGAGGATGGCGTCGGCGCCGCCGTCGAGCATGCCGAGCGCGGCCTCGGTGTAGGCGTCACGCAGCGCGGCGAACGGGGCGTGGCCCAGCGTCGGCAGCTTGGTGCCCGGGCCCATCGACCCGAGGACGTAGCGCGGGGTGCCGTCGGCCGAGGGGCCCATCTCGTCGGCCACCTCGCGGGCGATGCGGGTGCCACGCTCGGACAGATCGCGGATCCGGTCGGCGATGTCGTAGTCGGCGAGGTTGGGCAGGTTGCACCCGAAGGTGTTGGTCTCCACCGCGTCCGCGCCCGCCGCGAAGTACGCGCGGTGGATCTCGGCGAGCACATCGGGGCGGGTGTCGTTGAGGATCTCGTTGCAACCCTCGAGGCCGCGGAAGTCGTCGAGCGTGAGGTCCGCGGCCTGCAACATCGTGCCCATCGCACCGTCGCCGATGACGACACGGCGTCGCAGCGTGTCGAGGAGCGTGGTATCGAAAGTGGTGGGCAAGGACGCAGGCATGGTTCAAGACTAGTGGGCGCCTCCGACACACGAGACCACTGTCGGTGATCCAGTGGCCCGGGCCACACAACACGCAACCCTGCCGGTCGCCACAAAACAATTGGCACAAGACACTAGGCTGACCTGGTGGATGCCAGTGAGACCCCCGAGACGGAACTGCCGACGTTGCGCAATCCCGTGCTGGTCGCGGCCTTCGAGGGCTGGAACGACGCCGGAGATGCCGCCAGTGGCGCGGTCGAACATCTGGAGTTGCTCTGGGACTCCGAGCCGCTGGCCGAACTCGACTCCGAGGACTATTACGACTACCAGGTGAACCGGCCGACCGTGCGTCAGGTCGACGGGGTGACCAGGGAGATCCAGTGGCCCTCGACCATGCTGTCGGTGTGCTCCCCACCCGGCAGCGACCGCGACGTGGTACTGCTGCGCGGGATCGAACCCAATATGCGCTGGCGCAGCTTCTGCAACGACCTGCTCGAGTTCATCGAACAGCTGGGCGTGGAGACGGTGGTGATCCTCGGCGCGTTGCTGGCCGACACGCCGCATACCCGGCCGGTGCCGGTCACCGGTTCGGCCTACAGCCCGGAGGCCGCCGAGCGATTCAATCTGGAACAGACGCGCTACGAGGGTCCGACCGGCATCACCGGTGTCCTGCAGGACCAGTGCGTGAAGGCAGGCGTGCCCGCCGTGTCGTTCTGGGCCGCGGTGCCGCACTACGTGTCGCAACCGCCGAATCCGAAGGCGACGATCGCGCTGCTGCACCGGGTGGAGGAAGTCCTCGACATCGAGGTGCCGCTCGGCGAGCTGCCGGCTCAAGCCGAGGAGTGGGAGGCCGCGGTGAACGAGATGACCGTCGGCGACGAGGAGATCAGCGAATACGTGCGCTCGCTCGAGGAACGGGGCGACGCGGCACTCGATCTCAACGAGACGATGTCGAAGATCGACGGTGACGCGATCGCCGCGGAGTTCGAGAAGTACCTGCGCAGGCGCGGGCCGGGAAGCTTCGGGCTGTAGACCCGACGCACCGGCCCGCTCGGGCCGCTGCCGTCAGGATGGTGGTTCGGTATCGGAGGCCGCCATCTCAGCGCTCCAGGGTGAGGACTTGGGCGGCGGCCTCGTGCGCCAGCTTGGCGATCAGCATGTCGCGCGGAATCGTCTGCCCGGCAAGGTGATCGAGCGACGGGACCACCACGTGGTGCGCGTCGGCCCGCTTCAATTCCTGGGTGAGCTCGGCGAAGGCCGCACCGTCACCCGCGGTCGATTCATGGAACGTCGCGGCGAAACACATCCCCGCCGTAGCCGCGAGGCTGCGTAGCGCATCCTCCAATTGATCGCCCTGGCCCTCGGCCAGATCGTCACGCAAGTATCCATAGATCAACGCTTCCACCCGAACCTCCGTTGGATTGGGATCGCTGTTCTGTTGTCGGATCCCCCCGCGCGGCGCCAGCCGCCGCGCGGGGGTACTGCGTTGCCTCGCAAGCTCTCCTGCGGGGCGGGTGATCGGTCCGGCCGAGCACCTACTTACAGCATGCGCATTCGTGCTCCGTTGTAGCAGATGTCAAACCGATGACATCTACGTGCCCTATCCGGGACGCCGAACGTTAACTGGTGGAATACTACGGCCGTGACCGCAACTGATGATCGACCCGTCTGGGCTGTCCGGATGCGCTCGGAACGTGACGCGAGGGGATGGTCGCAAGCCGACGCCGTCCGCGCGATGCGTGCCAAGTCCTCACACAACCTGCCGACGGACAGTACTCTGCTGCGCAATTGGCGCCGCTGGGAGTCCGGTGAATCACGACCCGACGAGTTCTACGCGCCGATCATCGCGGCCGCGTTCGACACCGTCCCCGCCGCGTTCTTCCCCAAGTCCCGTCCCAACCGCGATGACGAGCTGTTATCCGCAACCGGTATGGACACACTCGAATTCATCGGCAGGCTACGCATGTCCGATGTCAACAGCGCCACCCTCGACGCGGTGCGGATCACCGCCGAACGGTTGTGCTGCGAGTACGCCTATGCCGACCCGCACGAGCTGCACGCCGAGGGAACCGCGTGGTTGCGCCGGATCACCTCGCTGCTCGACGGCCGACTCACCCTGAGCCAGCATCGGGAAATCCTCGTACTGGCCGGCTGGGTGGCGTTGCTGGTGGGTTGCGTCGACTACGACCTCGGCCACCGCGCGGGCGCGGAAGCCACTCGGCGGGCGGCGGATTCGCTCGGCCGCGAGGCGGGCAACCCCGAGATCGTCGGCTGGGCGGCGGAGATGTCGGCGTGGTTCGCGTTGACCCAGGGCAATTTTCGCGGCGCCATCGACGTCTCCGAGAAGGCGATGGCGGGGACCACGTCGATGGGTGTCGGGGTGCAGCTGGCCGCGCAACGCGCCAAGGGCTGGGCGCGCCTCGGCGATCGCCGGGCGGTACAGACCGCGCTCGACGAGGGCCGGGCGATCCTGGCGCGGATGGGCCATCCGGCCGATCTGGACAACCACTTCGTCGTCGACGCAACGAAATTCGACTTCTACGCCATGGACTGCTGCCGGGTGGCCGGGCAGGACCGGTTGGCCGAACGCTATGCCCAGCAGGTGATCAAGGATTCGACCCGGCCCGACGGCAGCGTGCGCAATCCCATGCGCGTGTCCGAAGCCCGGCTGACGCTCGCCGTGGTCGCGGTGCGTGATCGCGATCTGGAGCGGGCGGTGGAGGAAGGGATCGCGGCGTTCACGGCGGGCCGCAAGTCGCTGCCGTCGCTGGCGTGGATCGCGGGCGAGGCGGCGCGCGAGATCATCGAACGCTTCCCCGGTGATCCGCGCACCCAGTCGTTCCTCGAGCAGTTGCGCTCGCTCAACGTCGGGTGAGCGCGGCGGCGATGCCACGCCGATCCGGGACGGGTCGGACGGAGCAGGGGTCGGTCACCACTAATCTGTCTACGGTGACCGACCACCGCGCCGACGGCCTGCCCAGCGCCGTCCCTGCCCTGTGGGACGAGCGGCTGCGGTTGTTCTCGTTCGCCACCGCCGAGAAACGCGCCGACTACCTGCGGGTTCTGCGCGCCTTCGACAGTGCGCGCGCGGCATACGTGGTGTTGCTGCACGCCGATGATGTCGCCGAGTGGATCGCCAAGGCCGAGGCGGGCACGCAGGGGCCCGCTCCGGCGGGGGTGCCGCTGTCGGCGGCCGAGATCGGTCCGCTGCTCGAGCAACTGCACCGCTGGGGTGTGCTCGAGCGCAGTTACGACGGCACCCGGGCGGCCACGCTGGCCGAGTACCGCAACCGGCACTACGTGTACCAGTTCGCGCAGGCCGGTTTCCAGGCATATCAGGCAGTGGCCGGGGTGCTCACGGCCCGGATGGAGGACGCGTCGCTGTCGCGGCTGGTGCTCCCCGAACTCCTCGCGGATCTGCGCACCCTGGCGACCGCCAACCGCGAGGGCGACGCCGAGCGGGTCTACACCACGCTGCGCCGGCTCGACGCCGCGCTCACCGACATGGCGGCCCGCGCCGCGCATTTCTATCTGTCGCTGGGCGACCTGGTGCGCACCACCGAGATCACCCCCGAGTCGTTTCTCGCGCACAAGGACGCGCTGCTCGCGCACATGCGCGAGTTCAGCATGGATCTGGCCCGGTTCGCGCCACGTCTGGCCGCCGCGATCGGCGAGGTGGAGGACACGGGAGTCGACGCGCTGATCGGCCGGGCGGCCGGGTGCGACGAGCGGGTGCTGCTGAGTTCGGTGGAGCGGGAGGCGGATTGGCGAGCCCGCTGGGACGGGTTGCGCACCTGGTTCGTCGCGGGCACCGAGCCGGGCGAGTCGTGTGAGGCCGACCGGCTGCGGGAGGCGACGATGAGCGCCATCGCGGCCGTGTTGTCGCTGTTGCGCCGGGTGACCGAGACCCGCCGGGGCGGGATCAGCCGGGAATCGGCGTTGCGTCACCTGGCGGCGTGGTTCGTCGCCACCCCCACCTCGGGCAGTGCGCACGCCCTGTACGACGCGGTGTTCGGCCTCGGCAAACCACGGCACCTGTCGCTGGAACATCCCGACGCCGACCTGGTCCGCGCCGGCCGGTCCTGGTGGGAAGCACCACCTTTGGAGATCTCGCGCACACTCGCCGAGACCGGTCGCGCCCCCGCTGCGGGCGCACCCGCCCGGATCTCACGCAACGACGCCGGCGTGCGCCGCCTGCGCGAAGCGCAACTGGCCGCCCAGCGCGAACGCGCGGCAGCGGCCGCCTCGCTGGCCACCGGCAACGTGCACGAACGAGTACTCGACCAGCGCGAGACCGAGGTGCTGTTGCGTCTGCTCGACGCGGCTTCCACGGCCTGGGTGCCGGTGAGCGGGCGGGTCGAGGGCACAACGGGTTCCGACAACGGCGTCACCCTGACGGTTCGCCCGTGCGACGGATCGACCGTCATCCGCACGGCGGCGGGATTGCTCCACTTGAACAACCGCCGCCTCGAAGTACAGGGTTCGACACGGCGGGGTGGGAAGCGATGACCGCGAGCATCGGCGCCCGGCCTGGTTCACACGGTGGGGCGGACCGCGGGATGCCCTGGAAGCCTCGGCGGCTACCGGCGCCGTGCTGCGGCGTTGTTCCGGTGTTGCGGCACACCGCGCTGAGCGACGGCGGCACGACGACGGCGCGCATCGGTGTGCTGAGCCTCGGCCGATACTCGATCCCGCATCCGGAGATCGACGGCTCTTGCTGTGGTGCGGTGCGGCAGGGGGTGGCTGCGTGAAGCGGCAGCGAATCGATGCGCTCGCGCTCGACAGTTACCAGCGGGCGGTCCGGGTGATACTGGCGAATCACCTTGTCACACGGGTGTATCCGGATCGGATCGCGTTGCCGCTGATCCGGCGGTGGGCGACCGAACTGCGCGAGGACATGGCCGAGTTGTTCGGGTATCGGGTGGAGATCACCGAGACGACGGCACGGCTGTATCCGGTGCACGATCGGCTCGAGGATGCCCGGCCCGCGCGCAGTGTGAACGATCGGGTGTTCGATCGGCGGCGCTACGCCTATCTGTCGCTGGCGCTGGCCGCGTTGGGGCGGGCCGGGGATCAGATCACCCTGTCGGAACTGGCAGAGCATGTCGCCGATTACGCGAGCCGCATCGATGGGCTCGAATTGTCCACCGAGCGGGCCGCCGATCGTGACGCCTTCGTCGATGCCGTCGGCTGGCTCGGCGCGCGCGGCGCGTTGACCCTGGCCGACGGTGACGCGGGCGGGTGGGCCAGCGACCCCGACGCGGGTGAAGCGCTCTACGATATCGACCGCCCGGTGGTTTTCGCGCTGTTCCGGCCACCGCGGGCATTGCAGCACCTGCACAGCGTGCGCGGTCTGCTGGCCGAGGACACCGAGGTGGCGGCCGACGTGGCGCGTCGGGTCCGGCGGGCGCTGGTGGAGCGACCGGTCGTGTATCTCGCGGATCTGACGCCCCCAGAACGGGCGCTGCTCGGCCAGGAGCGCCTGATCGGTGAGGTGGAGTACTGCACCGGGCTGCGGGCCGAACGGCGGGCCGAGGGTGTCGCCCTCATCGACACGTCGGGTCGCCTGTCGGATACGCGGTTCCCGGGCACCGGCACTCTCGCGCAGGTGGGGCTGCTACTGATCGGTGAGATCGCGGATGCGGTGCTGGATCTGGACAACCCGCTGCCGCACCGCCCACTGCCCGACCTGGATCCGGCGGAGGAACTGCTCGACCAGCTCGACACCGCGATCCCCGAGGCAGGCGTGTTCGTCCCGCTGGCCGACGAAACACCCGACCCGGCAACGGATTCCGACGACGAGGTCACCGAGGAACCCGACACCTATCCATTCCTCGACGATGCGTGGGTGCGGACGACCGTCACCGCCCTCACCGATCGCTACGGTGCCACCTTCGCCGCGCAATGGCAGGCCGACATCGGCGGCCTCACCGCCGAGGTGCTGGCCTTGCTGACCAAGTTGCGGCTGATCCGGCCCGTCGAAGACGGTCTGCTCGTGTTGCCCGCGCTGGCCAGATACCGGGGCGCGGTCGTCACGGTACGGGTGCGCAAGACCGAGGAATTGTTCGTCACCGCCGCGGATGTCGGCACCGGAGTGGGAGGGAGCTGAGCAGATGACGCTCATTCACGGCGGAGTGCGATTCGTCCCGACCCGCGCGGGCATCGTCAACCTGTGGGACTACCGCGACCAGGAGTTCTGTTTCGCCGACGGACGCCTGGTGCTGCGCGGACCCAACGGTTCGGGCAAGACCAAGGCCCTCGAGGTGCTGTTCCCGTTCGTGCTCGACGGGCGGATCGAGCCGCGCAGGCTCAACCCGTTCGCCGGTGAGGAACGCACCATGAAGTCGAACCTGCTCTACCGCAAGCAGGAATCGGCGTACTCGTATGTGTGGATGGAATTCGCGCGCGGCAGCTGGGAGGATCCCGAGGTCGTCACGGTCGGTATCGGGATGCGTGCCACCCGGTCCTCGGACAAGGTGACGCGCTGGTATTTCGTCGCCGACGGCCGCGCGGGTGTCGATTTCTCGCTGATCGGTCCCGACGACCGCCCGCTCACCCGCAAACAGCTCGCCGAGCAGATCGGCAGCGACGCCATCGTCGACCGCCCGGTCGAATACCGGGCCGCGATCGATGCGCGCATGTTCGGGCTCGGTATGCAGCGCTACGACCAGCTCATCAACTTGATCCTCACGCTGCGCCGCCCGCAGCTGGCCAAGAACCTCGATCCGCGCGGGTTGTCGCAGGCCCTCACCGACGGTCTGCGCCCCCTCGACGAACAGCTCATCCTCGACGCGGCACGGTCGTTCAGCGATATGGAGGAGGTCGGCCGCACCCTCGACGGACTGGTCCAGGCCGATACCGCCACCCGGCGCTTCGTCGATGTGTACCGCAAATACCTTGCGGTACAGGCGAAGTCGGATGTCGATCAGGTTCGCACGCGACTCGAAGCCGTCACCAACGCCTCGACCGCACTGTTCGCCGCGACGGCCTTGCGCACCCGGCGCGACGCCGACCGCGCCACCGCCGAGGCCCGTGCCGAGGAGGCCGACCGCGCCTACGAACAGGCCATCGCCGACCGCGAGAACCTGCAGCGATCCAGCGCCTACGAGGGCAAACAGCAACTCGACGACCTCGCCGACGCCGTCCGCAGGCTCGAAACCTCCGCCGCCGTCCACCGCGACAAGGCCGCCGAAGCCGCCCAGACCTTGCAGCGGCGCGCCGAGGAAGCCGAGAAGGCAGCCGAAGCCGTGCGCACGGCCGCCGCCGCCCTGGTGCGCGGCGAAGAAGCCCTCCGATCGGCCGCCGAGGAAGCGGGCATCGAGTGGACCACGCCCGGCACCGACGGCCGCGGCGACCAGTTCACCGCAGCCGTCCGCGGCCACGCCGAGGAACGCGACGCCGACGTGCGCGCGGTCCGCAAGGCGGTGAGCAAGTGGGAATCCGCCGCCGCCGACCGAACCCGCGCCGAACGCCTCACCGAACGCGCGACAGAACTGCGCGACGCGGCAGCCGCCGAAGTCGCGCATGCGGAAGCCGCGGTCGCGTTGGCGCGCAAGGATTCTGCGGCGAACCTGCGCGCCTGGTGGAAGACCAACTCAGCCCTCCTTGCGGGCATCGCGGAATCCTCGGTGAACGCCCAAGCCGCCGAAGCAGTCATCGACGGGGGCGACCCTGCCCAAGGCATCATCGGGGCGCGAGCCGATCGGACCGGGGCTGATGACGGCGGACTGTTCGAGGCGCTGGAGACAGCCTTCGCCGGTGCCGGAGTTGAGGACATCCCCTCTGCCGCAGAGGTTTTGGCGGAGCGGATCGAGCCGCTACGCGAGCAGATCCGCACCCGTCGGCAGGAGTCGCGGGCGCGGGCTGATGCTGCGGCCGCGCGCCGCGACGCACTGACGGCCGAACGCAAGCAGATCGCTGCCGAACACGATGACGCCCCGCCGTCGTCGTCGGCCAGAACCGGTATGCGCGAGGGACTTCCGGGCGCTCCGCTGTGGAAGCTGGTGCGGTTCGGGGATGGGGTGTCCGCGCAGGAGGCGGCGGGGATCGAGGCCGCGCTTCAGGCCGGAGGTCTGCTCGACAGCTGGATCTGCGGGCCGACCCTGCCCACCGAGGTCGAGTCGGACCACTTCCTGCTCCCACTGCCCGTCGACCAGCGCCCGACCGGTCGCACCCTCGCTGATGTTCTTGTGGTGGAGGAGAATACGACGGAGGTCGAGGTCCCGAGGGACACGGTCGCTGCCGTGCTCGCCTCCATCGCCCTCGACGAACTCCGTCCTGACTCGGACAGCTCCGCCCCTACGGCAGCCGACGACCACTCAGGGTACGAAGCCGCCGAGACACACCCGGCGCCGACCACGCCGGCCCGAGCAGACTCCGCACCAGGCGCAGGCGGAGCGAAATCGACGACAGTCGCGGCGATGGGTGCGGATCGCGCCGGTGTTGCGGACGGCGGAGGCATGGGACGGACCATGCCGGGCGCCACGCTGAGTGCGCTGACCGCCGAGGCCTGCCCCGTGGTGATCGGACCAGCGGGCCACTATCGACTGGGTGTCCTGGTCGGCAGGCATCACAAGACCGAGGCCGAGTTCATCGGTGCGACCGCGCGAGCGCGCAGGCGAGCGTTGCGGCTCGCCGAGATCGAGGCGGCGATCGAGGCGGCCGGCGCGGAATACGAGGCGGCTCGGGCCGAAGAGTCTTCGGCGGCAGCACAATCGGCTGAGCTCACCGCTGCGGCGAAGTCGTTGCCACGACCTTCGGCGGTGACCGCCGCACTTCGGGCGGTCGCGGAGACCGCCGGACTGATGCGGTCGCGGGTGGAGGCGGCGGCGCAGGCCGAGCGGGAGCTCGATCAGGCCGTGGCCGAGGTGGCTGCTCAGGACAAGAAGGTGCGGGCAGCCGCGCAGGCGCACCGCACGCCGCGGGAGGCGCGTGAACTCGATGCGCTGGCCGCCGCGATCCGGCATTTCGAGAACACCGGCACCGGACTGCTGCGGTTGCGCGCCGAGCACGAACGGGAACGGGAACGCGAGCGGGAGGGCGCCGATCGGCACGACGAGGCCCGCGCCCTGGCCGAGGCGTTCGCCGAGGAGGCCGAGGCGGCCCGCGCCGGATACACCGAGCAGCAGCGCAAGCTCGAAACGCTGCGAGAAGCCTTGGGCGCCAGTGCTGCCGACATCGACCGTGAGCTGGACGCGGCGCGCGCGGCCATCGAAGCCGCCAAAGCCGAG
The DNA here is from genome assembly GCF_013839555.1 of Nocardia sp. GTS18. Lineage (NCBI taxonomy): Bacteria > Bacillati > Actinomycetota > Actinomycetes > Mycobacteriales > Nocardiaceae > Nocardia > Nocardia sp. GTS18. The sequence continues at coordinate 22,883 of NZ_JACBIU010000022.1, forward strand.
CAGCGGGCCGCGCGCAAGGCGGCCAATGCGGCGATCGAGGCGGTGGGTGACGCGGAAGCGGCATATCGCACGGCACACGAGGCACTCGCCACGGCGCTCACCGAGGTGCTCGCCGAAGTGCGGTCGCTGGCTCCGTACGCGCGGCCCGACCTGCTGAGCCTGCTCGGCGCTTCGGTCGAACACCGGTGGCCGAGCAGCGAGGCCGCCTGGTCGACTCCCGAGCAGCTGCAGTACCGCATCGTCGCCGCCGGCCCGGAAACCGATCCGGTGGTCTTGCCGGACGAGGTCGCGGCCCTGTTCGCCGACCTGGATGCCGCCACTGCCCAGGTTCGCGCCACCGAGGCCGGGCGCAAGTCCACCCGTTCAGCGGTGACGAGCGCGCTTCAGGAGTTCGACGCCGCGCTCACCGCGTCGGGCCGCGATTACCGCCTGCACTGGGACGCCGCCGACGGGCTCACCGTGGTGGCCGTACACGACGAGAACGGTCAGACCGCACTCGCCGATTTCGCGGCGCGCATCGATGCCGCGCGCCGCGATCAGGAACTGTTGCTCACCGACGCCGAACGCCGCATCCTCGAGGACGCGCTACTCACCGGCTTGGCCCAGCAGATCCACGAACGGACAACGGACGCACGCGAACTGATCTCCCGGATGGGCGCGGAGATGAAGCAGCGGCGGATGTCGTCGGGCAACACCATCGGTGTGCACTGGGTACTGGCCGACGGCCTGTCGGAGGCGGCGCGCGCCATGTGCAAGCTGCTCGACCGCGACACCTCGGCACTGAGCCCGGACGATCTGGGTGCGGTGCGCGCGCATTTCGCGGCCGAGATCCGGGCCGCCCGCGCCGCCCACCCGGAACGCTCGTATCCCGAGATCCTCGCCGCCACCCTCGATTACCGGTCGTGGCGGGTGTTCTCGTTCACGCTGATCTCCGGGGACGGGTCCGAGGACAAGCTCACCGTCGCCCGCCACAGCGCGCTCTCCGGTGGTGAGCAGTCGGTGTCGCTGCACCTGCCGTTGTTCGCCGCCGCCCACGTGATGCTCGATTCCGCCGACCCGCAGGCACCGCGCCTGCTGGCGCTGGACGAGGCGTTCGCCGGTGTCGACGACAACGGCCGCAGCGAATTGCTCGGCCTCAGTGTGCAATTCGACCTCGACCTGTTCATGACCGGCTACGACCTGTGGATCACCTACCCGCACGTCCCCGGCTGCGCGCACTACGACCTGGCCCACTCCACCGCCGAGAACACCGTGAGCGCAACCCTTCTGGTGTGGGACAGCGGCGAACTCCTCGCCGAACACGACGGCGGCGACCTCACCACCGCCCTCGGCTCCCCCAACCGCCGCCGCCTCCCCAACACCATCGAGGGCGGCCTCACACTGGAAGGGATGCCAGGGGAACCAGCACCGGTCGGCTGAGATCACCGCCGGGGCGCCGACCGGCTGAGGCCTCGAGCTCCATGAGGCACCACTGGCCGCGCGGGAGCGGAGGGCAGCCGGTGCGATCGTCGGCATGGGATGCACCCGTGCTTACGGTGGGAGTTGGCTCGCAACAGCCGGCCCCGGCCGTCGCGGGGCCGACACGGTGGGCGCGCTGTGCCGCCGACCTGCCCTGAAGTGCTAGTCAGGAAGACCCTGCCCTGTGGCTGATGGTCCCGTGTCGGCCGCCCAGTACCGCACGGGCGAGTACGCGAGGATTCCGCCGGGGCATGTTGCCGGTGAATGTCTGAGCGCCTCAGGACGACCGGTAGTGAGCGGCGAGCATGGTCGCGCGGTCGCGCAGGGTGGTGCGCAGCCATTGCGGCGCAAGGATTTCCGCGTGGGTGCCGAGTTGCCAGAGTGCCCATTCGGCATGACGCGGGTCTTGGAAGGTCAGCTCGAGGCGGAGCCGGCCGTCGGCCTCGACCGTTTCGGAGCTGAGTGTCACCGCCGTGCCGATGAGTTCCGCACGGCGGGTGGGGTTCACCCGGACCTCGACGGCTACCTGGTCGCTGCCGGCACGGAACCGGGTGCTGCGTTCCTTCCAGGCCTGATTCAGGTCGATGTGCTCCGGTCGCTGCGCGGGTTCGGGCAGTTCCTCTGCGTCGAGGATGCGCGACAGGCGGTATGTGCGGTCCTCCCCTGACCTGGTCGCAAGCAAATAGCTCTGGTCGGCGACGGTGACCAGGCCGATCGGGTCCACGGTTCGCCACTGCGCGGACTGGTCGACGGCGGCGTAGTTGATGCGCAATCGGTGACCGGTCAGCACCGCGCGACGGACCTCGGCCACTACGGCGTCGGGCAGGTCCTCGGGCACGACGCGACGCGACAGGAGGTCGGTCTCGGGGTCGACGAGCAGTCGACGGGCGGCGCCGGTCGCGGTGTCGCGATAGCTCTCGGGCAGTGCGTCGACGACCTTGCGCATGGCCGAGGACAGGGCGCCGCCGAGGCCGAAAGCTTGTGCCCCGCGCCGTGATCCGGCCACCAGTAGCGCCAGCGCCTCGTCGTGATTCAGCCCGGTGAGTTCGGTTTGGAAACCTGGGAGCAGGGCGAATCCACCGTGCCTGCCGCGTTCTGCGTACACCGGCACGCCGGCTGCGGAGAGCGCCTCGATATCGCGCAGCACAGTGCGAGTGGAGACCTCCAGCTCGCGGGCCAGCACGTCCGCGGTCAGTCGGCCGTGTCTGCGCAGCAGCAGCACGAGGGAGACAAGCCGGTCGGCGCGCACTCGCGAAAGATTACCCGCAATACACGACAGAGGATGTCGTGTATTGCTGACAGGCTCATCTGCGTCACGACAATCCATCACAGGAAAGGTGCCTGAACATGGCGCACACCATCGTCAACCCCGACGGCCTGCACAACCCGGTTCCGTTCGGCTACAGCCATACCGCCGCCGTCCCGGCGGGCACCGATCTGGTCTTCGTCTCTGGCCAGTACGGTTCCGACACCGACGGCGCGGTCGTCTCCGGCGACTTCGCCGACCAGGTGAAGCGGACATTCGACAACATCGCCACCGCCCTGGCAGCCCACGACCTGGAGCTCAGCCACGTCGTCGCGCTGCGCACCTATGTGGTGAACCACGATGTCACGAAACTCGGCCCGATCGCCGGTGCCGTCGCCGAGCACTGGGGCACCACCCCGCCCACCCAGACGCTCATCGGTGTCGCGGCGCTGGCCACCCCCGATGTGCTGTTCGAGGTGGAAGCGGTCGCGGCCCGACCCTGACGCGCCTCTCACCCCACTGCGTGCCCGATGCGCTCCGCCATCGCACGCAGTCGCGCGGACAGTTCGGGCGAGTCGTGTACCCGGAACGCGACTCCGAGCGAAACCAATTGCCGGGCAAGCCAATCGGGGTCGTCATCGCGGACACCGGTGAGGCGGCAGGTGGTGGCACCGGTGGAGTGCAGGGTGGCGGGGTCCTCGCCGAGTCGGCCGGTGACCCGGGTACGCGGGGCGTCGATGGTGACATCGGCCCGGTACGGGGCGGTGGGCCAGTCGGTTCGACGTCCCGCCACATAGTCGGCGGCGTCGGCCGCGGGTAGCTCACGCGCGATGATCCGGGCACCGGTCGGGTGCGGGTGGGCGATACGGTCGGCGCGGTAGGTGCGCCAGGCATCTCGGTCGAGGTCGTAGGCGACGAGGTACCAGCGCCGGCCGGACGCGACGACGCCGACCGGTTCGACATGGCGACGTGACTCGGCGCCGTCGGCGTCGAAATAGCCGAAGCGCAGTCGTTCCCGGTTGGTGACGGCCGCGGCGAGGGTGGTGAGCACCTCCGGCTCCACGGTGGGCCCCTCACCCACCCGGACCGCGACCGCCGCGCCCACCACCCGCACGCGCCTTCGGAGCTTCGCGGGTAGAACCTGCTCGAGTTTGGTCAACGCCCGCACCGACGCCTCCTCGATTCCACCGACCGCCTGCCCGGTGGCGACCCGCAGGCCGACGGCCACCGCCACCGCTTCGTCTTCGTCGAGCACCAGCGGCGGCAGCGCCGACCCGGCGGTGAGGCGGTAGCCGCCGCTCGCACCCAGCGCGGCGAGCACCGGGTAGCCGAGCTCGCGCAACCGGTCGATATCGCGGCGCACGGTGCGGTCGGTGACGCCGAGCCGGTCGGCGAGTTCGCTGCCGGGCCATTCGCGTGGCATCTGCAGCAGTGCGAGCAATCGGAGCAGCCGCGCGGCGGTGTCGGTCATGATTTCGATTCTCGCGCAAATCTAGGACCGATCCTGTCCTATATGGCTCGTAGCGTCGGGTTCACACCGATCACGAGGAGTTCCGAATGACTGTCCGCCCCTTCCACATCGACATCCCGCAGGCCGATCTCGACGACCTGCGCGACCGGCTGGCCCGAGCCCGATGGACGCCCGAACTGCCGGGCGACGGCTGGGAGCGTGGCGTGCCTGCCGCGTATCTGCGCGAGCTCGCCACCTACTGGGCCGACGAATTCGATTGGCGGGCACAGGAAACCGCACTCAATGCCTTCCCCCAGTTCCAGACGACCATCGACGGCCTCGACGTGCACTTCGTCCACGTCCGCTCCCCCGAACCCGATGCGGTGCCCCTGCTGCTCACGCACGGGTGGCCCAACACCTTCGCCGAATTCACCCGTGTGATCGGTCCGCTGACCGATCCACGCGCTCACGGTCTCGATCCCGCCCTCGCCTTCGACGTGGTTGTCCCGTCGGTCCCCGGCTTCGCCTTCTCCCAGGCTCCGCGCGAGATCGGAATGACCACCGCACGGGTGGCCCGGATGTGGACCGAGCTCATGGACCGGCTCGGCTACCAGCGCTACGGGACCCAGGGCGGCGACCTGGGCGCCTACATCGCACCGGAGATGGCGCTCGCGGCGCCGGAGCACGTGATCGGGGTGCATCTCGACGGCGGTATCGGCATGCCGACCGAGGCCGACGTGCCCGCGATGTCGGACGAGGACCGCGCCGAGTGGGACCAGATGCAACTGTGGATGACCGGTGGCATCGACCACCACACCCTGCTGCGCGCCGCACCGCAGACCTTCGCGCTGGGCTGGAACGATTCACCGGTCGCGCTGCTGGCGTGGATGATGCAGAAGTTCCAGGAGTTCACGCCGATGGCCGACCTCGCCGAGGACGTGATCGACCGCGACCACCTGCTCACCACGGTGTCGCTGTACTGGTTCACCCAGACCACCGGCACCTCCTCGTGGCCCATGTACAACGGGCTGCGCAACGGCGGTTTCGGCTGGCCGACCGGCCAGAATCTGGTGCCGACGGGCGTCTACGGTGGCGGCTCACCGCTCATGCGCAAGCTTGCCGAACGCGACAACAAGATCACCCACTGGCCGTCGGGCAACCCCGGCAACCACTTCGTGGCGATGGAGGAACCGGCGGCACATGTCGCCGACATCCGGACGTTCTTCGCAGCCCTGCACTGAGAGACAAGACCGCGCCGGTCGACCTAGCGCATGCTCGCGTCGGGCACGGTCGGCGGGCACGGCGCTCCCGGCACCGTCACCAACTCGAAGTGCCACCATTCGTTGTCGAAAGTCCGGCACAGCCCCCAGCGGTTGCCGTTGGTCTCGAGCCACTGGGCGCCGATCTGCGGGCCGACGTCGACGGCATGGCCGGAAACGTGGGTCGATTCGGCGGGTGGGAGGACCCAGCGGCGGGCCTCCTCCGGGGTGCCGTGGGTGGCCAGGCCGTCCTGCCACAGCGCTTCCTGCTGTTCGGGGGTGCGGTAGCCAGAGGTGACCGACAGCGGCACGCCCTCGGCGTGGGCCTGCTGTTCGGCCAGGGTGTAGGCCAGGGCGAGCGGTGGGTCGAGGCCCTCGGTGCCCGCGGCGGACTGGACCTGTTCGCGCTGATCGGGGTCGGCCGTGGCGGTACCGGTGGCCGTCATCGCGGCGACCGCGCTCACGCCGACCAGGATGCGGAGAACAGAGTGCATGCCGGAATCCTATCGACCCCGGCTCGGCGCGGTTCGGCTCACCCGGATCGGCGCCACCGGTCGATCTCGCGGCCGACCTCGGTGACGGGTGGCTCGTGGTAGAGCCATTCGCGGGCCAGCAGGTGCCAGTTCGCGGTGGCCCGCAACTGGCCGAGGGTGGCGAAGGTGAACAGGTCGGCCCGGCGGGAGAACACGTGCTCCGGCGGCAGCAGCTGTCGGTGCATGCCGTGGAATTGCGACGAACGCGGGTCGACCGCGAGCAGCAGTGCGCCGGTGGCCAATTCGGGGGTGATGGTGACGTCCTCGTCCAGCAGGTGCCACCCCGTGGCGGCCCACACGTAGGCCAGGCTCTCCTCGACCGACACCCCGGCGCTGGGGTCGATGATTCCCCGGTCGACCCACGCGGCGTACAGGTCCTCACCGCGCCCCTCGGCGGCCGCACGCAGCACGTCGCGCTCGAAATCGACATGCGCCGGGTCCATCCGCTTGTACAGGCCGAAGTCGACGAAGGCGAGCTTCCCGTCGGCGGCCAGCAGCATATTGCCCGGATGCGGGTCGCCGCAGAACTCGTTGTCGACGAACAGGCTGGAGATGTAGAACCGGTAGATCAGTTCGCCCAGGTGGTCGCGGTCGGCGTCGGGCAGCGTTCGCATGTGCGAAAAGGGTTGCGACTCGACGTATTCGGTGACGAGCACATTGTGCGAGCAGTGTTCGACGATCGCGTCGGGCACGGTGATGAACGGGTGACCGCGATACCGCCGCGCCACCCGATGCTGGGTGCGGGCCTCGCGTTCGTAGTCCAGTTCGCTGCGCAGGTTGTCGGCGATCTCCTCGAGCACGCCGGTGTCGGCCATGCTCGGCAGCACGGATCTGCCCATCTTGCTGAGGAATTCGAGATTGCCGATATCGGCGTGGACGGCGCGCTCCACCCCGGGGTACTTCACCTTCACCGCGACCACGCGCCCGTCGCGCAGGGTGGCCCGGTGCACCTGACCGATCGACGCGGCCGCGATGGCGGTCTCGTCGAAGTCGGCGAAGACGCCGCCGAGCGGTCCGAGATCCTCCTCGATCACCGCACGCATGGTCGGGAACGCGACCGCGGGCGCCTTGTCCTGCAGTGCGGCCAACTGGGCCCGGAAATGTTCGCGATGCGATTCGGGCACGAAGTCGAGGTCGAGCACCGAGGCCATCTGCCCCAGCTTCATCGCCGACCCCTTCATGCTGCCGAGGACCGTGACGATCTGCTGCGCGGTCGTCATCGCCGAGCGCTCGGCCAGGACTTGCCTGGCCTCCTCGGTGCGACCGATCATCGACAGTCGTCTGCCGACCCCGCGCACCGCTTGGCCCGCGGCGAACTGTCCGAGCTTGGCGCCGCGCGCCACCCGGCCCCCAGGAATTCCAGCGGGCATAGCCACCCCGTTCACCGTATGTCGCCGGTCACGTTACACCGCGACGGCTGGACGCACGACCAGAAGACCCGGGGAGCGGGTCTCTACACCCGTTCCTTGGAGCGGGTGCGCACGCGCAGGGCGATCGGCTTGGAGGTCTCGGCGAAGAAGTCGTTGCCCTTGTCGTCGACGACGATGAAGGCCGGGAAGTCCTCGACATCGATCTTCCAGACCGCCTCCATGCCCAGTTCGGGGTACTCGAGCACCTCGACGTTCTTGATGCAGTCCAGAGCCAGACGCGCGGCCGGGCCGCCGATGGAACCGAGGTAGAAACCGCCGTGTTCCTTGCACGCCTTGGTGACCTGAGCGGAGCGGTTACCCTTGGCCAGCATGATCATCGAGCCGCCCGCAGCCTGGAACTGGTCGACGTAGGAGTCCATGCGACCGGCGGTGGTCGGACCGAACGAGCCGGAGGCGTAGCCCTCGGGGGTCTTGGCCGGGCCCGCGTAGTACACGGCCATGTCGCGCAGGTACTGCGGCATCGGCTCGCCCGCGTCGAGGCGTTCCTTGATCTTGGCGTGCGCGATGTCGCGGGCCACGACCAGCGGGCCGGTGAGCGAAAGCCGGGTCTTCACCGGGTATTTCGACAGCTCGGCGCGGATCTCGTCCATCGGGCGGTTCAGGTCGATCTGCACCACGTCGCCGCCGAGGATGTCCTCGGTCTGCTCCGGAAGGTACTGCGCCGGTTCGGTTTCCAGCTGCTCGAGGAAGATGCCGTCCTTGGTGATCTTGGCAAGGGCCTGGCGGTCGGCCGAGCACGACACGGCGATGGCGACCGGGCAGGAGGCGCCGTGGCGGGGCAGGCGCACCACGCGCACGTCGTGGCAGAAGTACTTGCCACCGAACTGGGCGCCGATGCCGAACTCACGGGTGAGCTGGAACACCTCTTCCTCGAGCTCGAGATCACGGAAGGCGTGACCGGTGATGGAACCCTCGGTCGGCAGGTTGTCCAGGTAGTGCGCCGACGCGTATTTCGCCGTCTTCAAAGCGAATTCGGCGCTGGTGCCACCGATGACAACGGCCAGGTGGTACGGCGGGCAGGCCGCGGTGCCGAGCGAGCGGATCTTCTCGTCGAGGAACTCGAGCATGCGCTCGGGGTTCAGGACGGCCTTGGTCTCCTGGTACAGGAACGACTTGTTGGCCGAACCGCCGCCCTTGGCCATGAACAGGAACTTGTAGACCGGGTTGTCGGCGTCGCCCTCGGTGGAGTACAGCTCGATCTGGGCGGGCAGGTTGGAACCGGTGTTCTTCTCCTCCCACATGGTGATCGGCGCGAGCTGGGAGTAGCGCAGGTTCAGCCGGGAGTAGGCGTCGAACACGCCGCGGCTGATCCACTCGGCGTCGTCGGCGCCGGTGAGCACGCCCTCGCTCTTCTTGCCCATCACGATCGCGGTGCCGGTGTCCTGGCACATCGGCAGCACGCCGCCCGCGGAGATGTTGAGGTTCTTGAGCAGGTCCAGCGCCACGAAACGGTCGTTGCCCGAGGACTCCGGGTCGTCGATGATCTTGCGCAGCTGACGCAGGTGGGCCGGGCGCAGGTAGTGGCTGATGTCGTGGATCGCCGTCTCGGTGAGCAGGCGCAGGGCTTCGGGCTCGACCTGCAGGAAGGTGCGGCCGTTGTGCTCGAAGGTGCTGACCCCCTCGGTGGTCAGCAGGCGGTACGGCGTGTCGTCCGCGCCGATCGGCAGCAGATCGGAATAGCGGAACTCCGGCGCGGTCACGGATCGCACTCCTTCAGGCAGGTGGGCAGAGCATCGCAGAGCCTATCCACCACCGGGCGCCGACCTGGAGATTAGGCAATCCTTACTCAAGATGAAGTAATGTCGAGGTTGCACGTTCAACACAAACGGTGCTACCCATTCTCCCGGGCGGTGGTGGGCGTGCGCCGTTCAATCCGAAGCTTGCACCGGCGAATCTGGAGCTCGATCGTGACCGATCCACAGTGGCTCGATGATGTCGAAATGCGCGCCTGGCTGGGCTATGTCCGTACCCGCGACCTGATCGCCGCGGCGATCGGGCGTGACGCCGGCCGGGCGGCGAATCTCAGTTATGTCGAATATTCCGTGCTGGTGTACCTAGCCGACGCACCGGGCCAGCGTTTGACCTTCGCTGACCTGGCGGGTGCGCTGGAATGGTCGCAGAGCCGACTCTCACACCAGATCACGCGCATGCAGAAGCGTGGACTCGTGGTGCGCGAAACCATGCCGCACGACCAGCGCCGCACCGTCGCCCGGCTGACGAGCGCGGGCGGCCAGTTGCTCACCACGGCGGCCCCGGCCCACGTGCGCAGCGTGCGGCGGCACATGATCGACGTCCTCGACCGCGCGCAACTCGCCGCGCTCGCCGAGATCTACGACGTCCTGATCGACCACCACCGCAGTGCGGCACGGGAACTCGGCCCTCGCATGCCGACCAAGGAACCGACTCCCGCCGCGGACCTGGCGTGAGTCAGGACCCCGAACTGCCACCACCGCTCGAGTCGGGCCGCTGGCCCAGCCCACCGCGCAGGACCGTTCCGCCCGCGACCGGTGCGCCACGGTCGTAGACGTCGCCGGTACTCGGCCGGAGGAAACTGCCCGCCGCCAGCACGATCGCGGCACCGACCGCCGGGTACACCAGCGTGTCGGTGTGCTTGTACCAGAACCGTTTATAGCTCGCGTCGGACGTGTCGCAGCGGTCGTCGGCCACCCGCTTGTTCGTCGCCGTCTCCACGCAGACACCCACCGAGGCCGGGCGGGCGGCGGTGCTGGTGGTGGTGGTCCGCGGGGTGGTGGTCACCGACGCGCGGGTGGTGGTCGTCGGGCGCTGAGCGGTGCTCGGGGCACTGCAGCCGGCCGACACCAGCGCCACCGCGACCAGGGCAGGCAGGGTGAAAGTCACACGGCGCGAGCGCATTACCCGAACATCCACGACTTCCCCCTCCGACGACCACAGGTCAACGCTCGACCATAGCGACCGGTCCCCGCCCGGACAACCCGTGCGGCCAAGGTGAAATACCGCTTACCGCAATACCTTTTCGGCGATGTGGGCGGTGTCGGGGATGCCGAGGGCGCGTTCGAAACCTTCCGGGACCACGATGTCGTCGCGGGTCAGATCGGTGACCGAGGTCTTGCGCAGCCCGAGCAGGGCGGAGTCGATGCCGCCACGCAGAATGTCGAGGACATTCTCGACGCCCGCCTGGCCGTTGGCCGCCAGACCCCACAGGTAGGCGCGGCCGATGAGGACCGCGCGGGCACCGAGCGCGACAGCCTTCACGACATCGCTGCCGCGCCGGATACCACCGTCGAGCAGGACCTCGATCTGGTCGCCCACGGCGTCGGCCAGTACCGGCAGCGCACGGATGGCGGCAGGGGTGCCGTCGAGGTTGTTGCCGCCGTGATTCGACACCGAGATGCCCGCGACGCCCGCGTCGACCGCGCGCAGCGCGTCGTCGACCCGCATCACGCCCTTCAGCAGCACCGGACCGTCCCACTGGGCGCAGATCCAGGCCACGTCGTCCCAGTCGGGGGCGGGCGTCTGCATCCACTCGCCGTAGGCGCCGAAGAAGCCGGGCGCGGCGCCGCCGCCGACGGACATGTTGGGTGCGGTGAGGTCGGGGATGGAACCGGAGCGCAGGTAGGTGGCCAGCCAGCGCGGGCGGGCGAGGGTCTGCGGTGCGAATTTCATCATGGTGCGCAGGTTCAGCGATTCGGGGATCTGCGGGCTGCCCCAGTCGCGACCGTGCGAGAAGGACCAGTCGAGGGTGAGGATCAGCCCGACCGCACCGGCGTTCTTCGCCCGTTCCATCCGTTCCAGGATCTGGTCCTTGCTGCCGCACCAGTACAGCTGGAAGAAGGTGGCGGGGTTGGCCGCGATCACCTCTTCGACCGGCTTGCTCGCGAAGGAGCTCAGGCCCATGGCGATGCCGCGGGCGGCCGCGGCCCGTGCCACGGCGACCTCACCGTCGGGGTGCACCGCCTGCACGCCGGTCGGCGAGATCAGCACGGGCATCGAAACCTGTTGCCCCAGCACGGTTGTCGATTGGTCACGGTCCCCGATGGGGCCCGCGCAGTGCGGTGCGAAACCGAGTTCGGTGAACGCGGCCTGGTTGTCCTCGATGGTCTGGCCCCGTTCGGAACCGGCGATCAGCGCGCCGTACACCGACTTCGGCAGTCGCTTACGGGCGCGACGCTGCGCCTCGGCGACGGTCTCGAACCAGGGGTTCATCGACGTGGTCCTTCCTCGTTGTCACCCGGCCACCAACGGCCGAGGTCGTGCAGGAGCGCGGCGGTCGCCGCACTCAGCAGTTCGGCGCCCGCGGCGGCATTCGCCCCGGTCGGGTCGCCGAGAATTCCGTTGTGGCTCACCGCGGCCACCCCGCCCGTGCGCAGCAGCGGCAGCACCTCGGCGAGCGGGCGGGTGTCCCCCGGTTCGGCCAGCTCGGTGCGCACCCGGTCGGGCGCGAGGGCGAGCTGGAGGGAGGTTTCGGTGTGGCCCGCGTGCGCGTCGCCGCCGTAGCCCGGGCAGAACAGGCGCACATCGCGTGATTCCGAGCGCAGCAGGGTGACGGCCCGGCGCAGCGCCTCGACATTGCCGCCGTGGGCGTTGACCAGCGCGATCCGCTCGAAAGTCGCGGTGGCCGAACGACACAGCTCGACCACGAGCAGCTCCAGCGCGGCCTGCCCGATCGACAGCGTGCCCGCGAATCCGGCGTGTTCACCGCTGGCGCCGTAGGGCACGGCGGGTGCGACGAGCACGTCGTCGCGCGCGGCGGCGGCCCGCGCGCACAGCGCCGAGGCGATGTCGAGATCGGTCGACAGCGGCAGGTGCGGTCCGTGCTGCTCGATAGCACCCAGCGGCACCAACAGGATCGACGCGCGACAGGCGTCGACCTCCGGCGATGTGAGCTGGGCCACGAACATGACCGAACATTAACGTCAGTCACTGACATAATCAAGACCCGGCTCCACCGGGCGGCCCACTCCCTACGCTGTATCCATGTCAGCCCCGACCCAGCGCGGCCGCCCACCGCGCACCACGCGCCGCGCCCTGGAACTCATCGCGATGCGCCTGTTCACCGAGCACGGCTTCGAGGAGGTGACCGTCGGGCAGATCGCGGCCGAGGCGGGCGTCAGCGAACGCACCTTCTTCCGCTACTTCCCGAGCAAGGGCGAGGTGCTGTGGCACCAGTTCGACGACGAGGTGGCCGACCTGCGCGCGGCCTTCGCCGCCGTCGCCGACGACGAACCGATGATGACGGCCGTGCGGCGCATCGTGGTGGCGGCCAACAGATATCGCGCCGAGGACATCCCCGAACTGCGCACCAGGATGCGACTGATCTCGGGGATCCCCGCCCTGTCGGCGGGCGCGGGCGCGCACTACGACGCCTGGGAACGCGCGGTCGGCGAATTCGCCGCGCGCAGGCTCGGCACCAGCGCCGACGACCTCATCCCCCTGGCGGTGGGCCGCACCACCCTGGCCGCCGCCCGTGCGGCCTTCGACGCCTGGCTCGAACGCGGTGACGCCGATCTCACCGTGTACCTGGATCGGGCCCTGGCGGCGCTGTCACGTGGCTTCACCCCCGAATAGCCGGTTACCGGCAGGTTTGGACAGCACCGTGAATGGGGTATGAGTAGGCTTCGGTCAACGTGTGCAGTGCGCGCCAGGTGAAAACGTCGAAAGGGGCAGGAGCTTCCATGTCCGAGGTGTCAACGAGTCTTTCCGCGGATGCGCCACCGGCGCGCCCGGTGGACAACAACCTGCTCCCCCAGTTGGTCGAGCACCTCCGGCAGAACCGCACCGGCCTGCGTGAGGAATGGGCGCGGCGCATCACCGAGGCCGAACTGCTCACCGCGATGACCCCGGAGGAGATCTTCTCCGAGGCCACCTCCATGTACGACAACTACGTCGAGGTGCTGGTCACCGGTAGCGTCGAGGCCCTGCAGGCCTACGCCCGCGACCTGTCCGAGCGCATCATTCCCCGAGGCGTCGAGACCGACGAGGTCCTCGGAATCGTGCTCCTGCTGCGCGACGTGCTCGCCCGCTCGCTGTTCTCGAAGTACCAGTCCAACTTCGAGATGCTCAACCAGGTGCTCGACGCCTACGAGCCCGCCGCCAACCGCATCGCCAACACCGTCGGCGTGTCGTTCGTGCAGGAGCGCGAGCGCGTCATCAGCCGCCAGCAGGAAGCCATCCGCGAGCTGTCCACCCCGGTGCTGCAGGTGCGCGAGCAGCTGCTCATCCTGCCCATCATCGGTGTGCTCGACTCCCAGCGCGCCCGTCAGCTCACCGAGCAGCTGCTGCGCGCCATCCGGGCCAATCGCGCCAAGGTGGTCGTCATCGACATCACCGGTGTGCCCGCCATCGACTCCGTGGTCGCCAACCACCTCGTGCAGACCGTCGACGCCTCGGGCCTGATGGGCGCCAGCGTCATCATCACCGGTCTGTCCTCCGAGATCGCGCTCACCCTGGTGACCATCGGCCTCGACCTGTCCAAGATGAACGCGGTCGGCGACCTGCAGGGTGGTATCGAAGAGGCCGAGCGGCTGCTCGGGTACGAGGTCACCCGGGTCACCGAGCGGCTGAGCGAGCGGGACGGGCGCTAGCAGTCCGCCATGCCGGTACCCATCCTGAAACAGGGCACATTCCTGATCGCCTCGGTCCAGTCGGCGCTGACCGACGCCGACACCGAGCGGCTGCAGGACGATCTCATGACGCAGGTCAGCCGCTATCGCGCGACCGGCATCATCGTCGACGTCACGGCCATCGACGTGATGGACTCCTTCGCCGCCCGTTCGCTGCGCACCATCGCCCACATGACCCAGCTGCGCGGCGCGGAAACGGTGATCGTCGGTCTACAGCCCGAGGTCGCGTTCGCGATGGTGCAGCTCGGGCTCACCTTCGAGGACATGCAGACGGCCCTCGACCTCGAAGAAGGTCTCGCCTGGCTGAACCGTCACCCGCGCAGCCGACGAGATGGTCGTGACAGTGGCCGCTGAGCAGGTCGCGATCGCAGTCAAGGTGTCCGAGGACATCGTAACCGCACGCCAGGCCGGGCACGAGCTGGCGGCTCACCTCGGCTTCACCCTCACCGACCGCACCATGATCTCCACCGCCATCTCCGAGATCGCCCGCAACATCACCAGTTACGCGGGCAGTGGCGAGATCCGCCTGCTCGTCGACATCCGCGACGGCCGCCAGAGCCTCGTGGTCCAAGCCGAGGACCAGGGTCCCGGCATCCGGGACATCCCGCGCGCGCTCGAGGACGGATACTCCACCGGTCGCGGCCTCGGTCTCGGCCTGCCGGGCGCACGCAGGCTGATGGACGGCATCACCATCGATTCCGCCCCCGGCCGAGGGACGTTGATCGAAATGTGGAAGTGGGTACCCGACGGTGCATGAAGACGGGATCACCGGCCGCACGGAATGGTCGACGGCCGGCCGGGCACTACCCGGCCAGGATGTCTCCGGTGACCGTGGCGTCGTCCTCGACACCGGCGACGGCGGCGTGCTCTTCGGCGTGCTCGACGGTCTCGGCCACGGCGCCGCGGCCGCCGACGCGGCCGATCGCGCCACCCTCGTGCTGTCGGAGAACCGTGGCGAACCACTGGATGTGCTGATGGTGCTGTGCCATCGGGCGATGGCCGAAACCCGCGGCGCCGCAATGTCGTTGGCTCTTATCGGGCCGGGCGACACCCTGCAATGGATCGGCGTGGGCAATGTGGAGTCGCGGCTGCTCACGCTCGGTCCGGCGGGCCCGGAGCTGCGGGCGACCATGCTGCTCACCGGTGGCATCGTCGGCTACCGGCTGCCCGCGCATCTACAGCCGCAGACCTTGCCGATCAAACAGGGTGACCTGCTGTTGATGGCCACCGACGGTCTCGTCACCGCCGACGCCGACAAGATCGACCTGGCCAGGCCCGCGGCCGCCATCGCGGGCGACCTGCTCGCCCGCGACGCCAAGGACACCGACGACGCGCTGGTCCTGGCGGCCCGCTTCCGGGGAGCAGGATCATGAGAGGGTGCCGATGAGTGCTGTCCTGGCCGCGTTCCTCGACGACTATTCGGCTGCCCTGCGCCGCCATGTCGCCGCGCCGGGCCAGACAGGCCTGAGCGAAGGCTACGACCTCGGCAGGCGCGCCCTCGTCGAGGGCATCAGTTTGCTCGATCTCACCGAGCACCACTTCCGCACCGTCGCCGAACTCGCGGGCAGCGAGGCGTATTCGCGCGGGGCGGAGGTGGCGCTGGAATTCCTGCTGCAGACGATGGCCGCGCTCGACATCGCCACCCGCGGCTACCTCGACGGCACCAAGCGCTACGAGCAACAGCGTTCACGCGCCGAGGATCTGGCGGGTCGTGACGCGTTCCGCACCGCGCTGGTCGAGTCGCTGCAGGACGGGTTCTTCGTCGCCGACGAGCACGGGACCATCGTCGAGGTGAACTCGGCGTTCGGGGTGCTCACCGGGTACGGGCCCGAGGAGGTGCCGTTCGCGCTGCCGCATCCGTGGGCCCTCACCGATCGCAAGGGCTATCCCCAGATCGGTACGGAGGCTTCACGTTTCGTGATGCCGGTGTGTCACCGCGACGGCCGCGAACGCTGGCTGGCGGTGAGCGCGAGTTCGCTGGTGAAGCAGGAGAACAACGAGCGGATCTTCGTCGGCACCGTGCGCGACGTCACCGCCGAGCACGACGCGCAGGCCCGCGATCAGGCGGCCTCGCGGCTGGCGACCGCGGTCGGCGCAGCCACCAGCATGGTGGAGGTCCTCGCCGTCGGGCTCGACGAACTGCGGCGGACCATGGGCGCGCGCACGGCACTCGTGGCGGTATGGCCGAGCCGCACCGGCCGCCCCGACCTCTACTCCTGCGGCGAGTCACCCACCGCCGCTCAGGCGCCACCGGAACCCGAATTCGTCTCCGCCAACAGCAGATTCGTCGCCACGCCGGTGCAGCAGCCGAGTTCGCGCGGTGAGGCTCCGGTGGTACTCGACGAGCAGACCAACGAACTGCTCGACCGGGCGCGCAGGCAGTCCGCGCGCGGCCTGTCGGCCATCACCGGCGACGAGGGTGGTGTGGACGCCGTCGTCGCACCGCTCGGCGAGACCGGTGACGCGGCGCTGTGGGTGCGCTTCGGCGCACCCCGCGCGGTGAGTGCCGCCGACTGGGCGCTGTATTCGCTGCTGGTCGGCCATCTCAGTGTCGCGTTGCAGCGTGCCCGCAACTTCGATCAGGCGCGCGCCACCTCGCTCACCCTGCAGCGTGCCATGCTCGGCCCGATCGAACTGCCGCCGCGATTCTCGGTGCACTACGAACCCGCCCTGCCGCCGCTCGAAATCGGTGGCGACTGGTACGACGTGGTCCCGCTGCGCGACGGCACCATCGGTGTGGTCGTCGGCGACTGCGTCGGCCGAGGACTGTCCGCGGCGGTGGTGATGGGCCAATTGCGCACTGCCGCACGGGCTCTGCTGCTACGTGGTGCCGGACCCGCCCAGCTGCTCGCCGAGCTCGACGCGGTCGCCGCACGGATTCCCGGCGCCATGTGCACCACGGTGTGCGCCGCCGTGCTCGACCCCGAGCGCGGCGTGGTTCGCTACTCCAACGCCGGCCACATGCCGCCGATCCTGGCCGCACCCGGTGGGCCCGGCCGGATCCTCGAGGGCGGCCGGGCGGTCCCGCTGGCCACCTTCGACACACCGCGCCGCCCCGAGGCGACCACTGCGCTGCCCGCGGGCTCCTCGCTGGTGCTGTTCACCGACGGACTGGTGGAACAGCGCGGTTACGACATCGAGGAGGGCTTCGTGAAGATCGCGGACGTCCTCAGCGAAACCGGCGGCGCGCTCCCCCGCGATGTGGCCGACGCGGTGCTGTCACGACTGTGCCCGCCCGCGGGCTACGACGACGACGTGGCGATGGTCGTCTACCGTCAGCCACCGGAACCGCTGCACGTCGACATTCCCGCCGCCGCAGTCGAATTGACCGGCCTGCGGCGCACGCTCTACCGCTGGTTCGCCACCGCCGCCGTACCGCACGACCTGGCCGCCGACCTCGTCGCCGCCGCCAACGAGGCGTGTAGCAACAGCGTCGAACATGCCTACCGCGACACCGAACCCGGCCGTGTCGTCCTCACCGCCACCTGCGAGGGCGACCGGGTGGTCATCGAGGTCACCGACACCGGCCGCTGGGTGCCCACCCCCACCGACCCCGGCTATCGAGGCCGTGGTGTGGAGATGATGCGGGTACTCACCGAGGACCTCGAATTCACCCACGACGAAAAGGGCACCCGGGTGCGTATGTGGGTGACGCTGCCCTCGATCACCTTCCCGACCGCGAATCCACTGCGCGCCTCGACGCGCCCGCCGGGAATGTCGTCGCTGAGCTCGTCCTGACAACTGTCAGCAAATGCGGCAGGGGACAGGAAAATCCGTGTTGACACGTCTACCCGTTGCTTGTCGGAGTCAAACTCCGTTGCTACGGTGATACCGCACTCCCACACCGAGCCAGGTGTGCATCCGGATATCCAGCGATCATCTCGCTGATTCGATGAGCTGCACAACCCTGATGACACCGACGCTGTCGGTGTCATCGCCGTGCAATTTTGCGAGACGATCCCTATCTCGAAGGAGAAACTGATGTCTGCAGCAGTTGGCGATCTGATCGACAGTATTTTGAAGATCCTCGGGTCGATC
This sequence comes from Nocardia sp. GTS18, assembly GCF_013839555.1. Taxonomy (NCBI): domain Bacteria; kingdom Bacillati; phylum Actinomycetota; class Actinomycetes; order Mycobacteriales; family Nocardiaceae; genus Nocardia; species Nocardia sp. GTS18. The sequence goes on from NZ_JACBIU010000022.1 coordinate 40,899, forward strand.
ATCTGAACAACGATCCGTGAGTAAACCGTCGATTCCGGAGCCGACGACAGCTCCGGAATCGACGGGTTCAGTTCGTGGTCGTCTGATACGCCTCGAGGTCGAAAACGCGCATCTGCCTGCGGTAACGGAAACTGAAATCCGGCCACAGCACCGCGTTGTTGCCCGTGCTGTCGAGGAACCAGCTGCGGCACCCACCGGTGGCCCACACCGTTTTCGCCATCTTGCGCTGGATTCCGCGGTTGTATTCTTCCTCGGCGTCCTTACGGACTTCGACGGTGCGCAGGCCTCGCTGCTCCATGGTTTCCAGTGCCGAGACCAGGTACCGGAACTGAGATTCCATGATGTAGATCAGCGAGGTGTAATTCAGCCCGGAATTGGCACCGAGCATGAAGAACAGATTGGGAAAGTTCGCGACCGTCGTGCCCTTGTAGTTGCGATACCCTTCCGCCTCACCGATTTCCGACAGGGTACGCCCGTCGCGGCCGACATACAGGTTGTAGGTCGGGGAATCCGATACCTGGAAACCCGTGCACAGCACAATCGCATCGACTTCGCGTTCGGTGCCGTCCTCGGTGACGATCGAATTCGCCCGCACCTCCGCGATCGAATCCGTCACCAGGTCCACATTGTCGCGGTCGAGCGCCGGATAGAAACGGTTGGACACCAACATCCGTTTACAGCCGAGACGATGCGTCGGCACCACCTTTCGGCGCACCTGCGGATCCCGGATCTCGAGGAACATCTTGACCCGGCCCACCAACTCCAGCAGCACCGCCGCACGCGGATACTTGGCCTGGAAGACGACGAAGATCTCGCGCAGCAGGTAGATCATCGCCCGGACCAGCCGCTGGAAGCCGGGAATCCGCCGGAACGCGAATCGCTCGACCGCCGTATAGCGACGACCCAGATGCGGCATCACCCAGGTGGCCGTGCGCTGATACACATCCAGGCTCGCCACCTCCGGGGCGATCGACGGAATGATCTGCACCGCAGACGATCCCGTGCCGATCACCGCCACCCGCTTGCCCGCGAGGGTGGACTCGTGATCCCACCGCGCCGAATGGAAGATCTCCCCCTCGAAACTCGACATCCCCTTGATATCGGGAAGATTCGGCTCCGCGAGCACACCGGCCGCCGACACGATCACATCGGCGGTGAATTGCCCACGGCTGGTGTGGATCTCCCATCGGCCATCGGTGTCGTTCCAGCGCGCCGCCGTCATCTCGCAATCGAAGATGTGCTTGTCCCGCACCCCGAAACGCTCCGACACGTCCCGGATGTAGCGTTCGATCTCGGCCTGCGGGGAGAACGACCTCGTCCAATTCGGATTCAGCGCGAACGAATACGAATACAACTGCGAGGGCACATCACACCCGGCACCCGGGTAGGTGTTCACCCGCCAGGTGCCGCCGACATCGGGCCCACGTTCGAGCACGAGCAAATCGGTGTGCCCCTGCTGACTCAACCGGACCGCCGCGCCCACGCCCGACAGCCCGCTTCCGACAATGATGATCCTGGCGTGCCGTATGTCCGGATCGGCCACGGTCACCGAGCTTCGTAGATGCGTTTGTGACCCGACATCGCGGCCAGCCGGAACGGGCGCCGGGTTTCCTCGGCCATGGCGTGGTAGGCGCCGTCGGTGGGCAGCACCGCTTCGTGCAGGGCACGGTAGTGGTCGTAGTCGAGCATCTCGCGCGAGCTGATCGCGGCCTGGTTGGCCTCGGTGCGCAGGTGCGCACGGTAGCCGGACTGCACTGTGCCGCTGAAGAACTCGGCCACACTGCCGGAGCCGTAGCTGATCATGGCAAGGGCCTTGCCGGTGAGGTCGTCCGCGTGGTCGAGCAGCGAGGCCAGGCCGAGGTACAGCGAGGCGGTGTAGCTGTTGCCGACGGTGCGGTTGTAGGTGGTGGTAGCGCCGATGACGGCCTCGAGATCGGCGGCCTCGGCGGTCTGGCCCTGGCTCTCGAGCAGGTGCCGGTGCGCCTTGTAGGCCATCTTGGTGAAGGGCTGGTGGTAGCAGAACGCGGCGAACTCGCCGAGCTCGCGCCCGCCCTGGCGGCGGTAGTCGCTCCACGCCTCCTGGGCGGCCTTCTGGTAGGCGTTCACCGAGGTCTTACCGTCGACGATGGCCTCGGAACGGTAGTTCGGGCGCCAGAAGTCCATGATGTCGGCGCTGTAGAGCCCCGAGATCGGGTCGAGCGCGAGGATGGCCGGGTTCGCGGTGACGAGCATCGCGACCGCCGCGGCGCCCTGGGTCGGCTCGCCCGGGGTGTCGAGTTCGTACTTGGCGATGTCGGCGGCGATCACCAGCACCCGCTGCGACGGGTCACGCGCGATCAGGCCCGCGGCGAAGGCCAGCCCGGCGGTGCCGCCGTAGCAGGCCTGCTTGAGCTCGACCACCCGCGCCGCGTTGGGCAGCCCGATCAGCGAATGCAGGTACAGGGCAGCGGCTTTGGACTGGTCGACACCGGTCTCGGTGGCCAGCAGCACGGTGCGGATGTTGTCGGTGCCGTGCCGTTCCAGGATCGGCTGGGCGGCCGCGGCGGCGATGGTGACGATGTCCTCGTCGGCGGCGGCCACGCTCATGCGTTCCTGGCCGATGCCGAGGTAGAACTTGTCGCGATCCACCCCGAGTCGCTCGGCGAGGACGGCGTGATCGAGGGCGTAGTGGGTGGTGGCGAACGAAAGGTCGTGGATACCGACCGGCGTTGTGGTCATCGTTGTGTCCCGTTGCTCGTGGTTGACCGCTCGAATTGGGTATGGGCACGCATCAATTCACCGCGATTGGTCTGCGCGGCCATCAGCGACAGCTCACCGCACAGCACGGTGGCCGCACCGATCACGGCGAGGCGGCGCGCGTTCTCACCGGGCTCGCGTTCGGCCCGGCAGCCGAGGCGCACCAGGTTGTCCTCGACGAAACTGGCGTGCTTGCCGTTACCGACCGTACCGACGATCAGGTTGGGCAGGGTGCACGAGAAGTACAGATCACCGTCGCGGTCCTCGGCGTGGGTGACGCCCTGGGAGCCCTCGACGATATTGGCGGCGTCCTGACCGGTGGCCAGGTAGTAGGCCAGCAGCATGTTCGCGTAATGCGCGTTGGCGGAACGGATTCCGCCCGCGAGCAGGGTGCCGATCAGATTCTTGCGGATATTGAGCTCGACCACCTTGGCGGCGGTGGTGTGCAGCCGCGCCTCGACGACCTCGCGCGGGATCAGCAGCTCGGTGACGACGTTCTTGCCGCGACCGAGGATGCCGTTGACGGCGGTGGCCTTCTTGTCGGTGCAGTAGTTGCCCGAGATGGAGCCGTAGCGCACACCGGGCATGGTCGACAGGATGTGGTCCATCAGGTGGTCGCTGGCCAGCGTGGCCATGTTGTGGCCGGAGGCGTCGCCGGTGGTGAACTCGAAACGCAGGAACAGCAGGTTGCCCGCGATCTGATGGTTCAGGTCGATGAGCCGGGCGAAGCGGCTGCTGCCCGAGACGACCTCCTGCAGCTCGGGCATGCGGGCCGCGAGCTGCTGGACGGTGGTGTAGGCGGTGTAGGCGTCGTCGGCTTCCAGCAGGATCGACCGGGTCATCCGCTCGTCGATGAGGGTGGCGACGATGCCCTTCTCGGTGAGGGTGCTGATCCGCGCACCGCGCCCGACCGAGGGCCACAGCGGGGTCTCGTAGGTGGCCAGCGGCACATCGACGGAGTCGTCGACGACATTGCCGGTGATCCGCAGCGGACCGACCCACTGCATCGGGACAGCCGCGTACGACATGTCATTCATGGATGACTCCTTCTCGGAGGTTCGATTCGCGCCACCAGGGACTCCGGTGGGCGAGACAGGCCACATCGATGCCGCGCAGCGCACAGAAGCCGGCCAAGTCGCCGGTGACGAGCACATCGCGACCGGTGAGCTCGGCCGGAGTGGTCGCGCCGAGGACGGTCATGATGTTGCGCAGCTGATCGAGCCAGGTGGTGATCTTGGCGACGAGGGCCTCGGTGCCGTGATCGACGAGCGTTTCCAGAAACGCTCCCGCCACGCCGGTCGCCTTGGCGCCGAGTGCCAGGGCGCGGGCCATGTCCAGGGGTGAGCGGATGCCGCCGGAGGCGGAGATGTCGATGCCGGTGATACCGGTGCAGTCGAGCAGGCACGCGGCCGTCGACTGACCCCACTGTTCGATGAAGGCGAAGTCGGCGCCCGCGCGCCGGTCGTTCTCGATGCGCGCGAAATTGGTTCCGCCGCGTCCGCCCACGTCGGCCACGGCCACCCCGGCCTCGCGCAGCCAAGTGACGGTCTGCCTACTGAGGCCGAACCCGACCTCCTTGACGATCACCGGCACCGGCACGCCCGCGACGATCTCCTCGATCCGGCGCGGCCACCCGGCGAAGGCGCGGTCGCCCTCGGGCATCACGACTTCCTGCACCGAGTTCACGTGGATCTGCAGTGCGTCGGCCTCGAGCAGGTCGATCGCGCTGTGCACCTGGTCGAGGGTGGCATTGGCGTTCACATTGGCCAGGACGAATCCGTGGGGGTTCTCCTCGCGCAGCACCCGGAAGGTGCCGGCGACGGCGGGGTCGCGGAAGTAGGCGCTCATCGACCCCGACGCGATGGGAACTCCGGTCTCGCGGGCCGCGACGGCCAGCTGCCGGTTGATCTCGCCGGTGTTGGTGCTGCCACCGGTCATCGCGTTCACGTACAGCGGTGAGTTCCAGTGCTTTCCGGCGAAATCGACGCCGAGCCGCACGTCGGTCGAGTCGATACCCGCCAGGGCGTGGTGCACGAAGGCGACGGAGTCGAAATCGTTGCCGCCGCTGTGGTTGCGGCGATGGTTCACCGCGTGGCGAACGTGGTCGTCCTTGCGGTCGGCGATCATGCGCGAACTCCTTCGGACGGGTGGATCCGCAAGGGCAGCTTGCGGATTCCGGCGGCTTCCCAGCGATCGGTCAGTGCGGCGGCCTCGGCGGCGCGGCCGGTCTCGAGCAGCGCGATGCCGCAGTCGCCGCCGCCCGCGCCCGACGGTTTCGCGGCGGCGCCGGACTCGGCGGCCGCGCGGCACAGTTCGGCCAGGCGTTCGGTCATGATGCCGAGCCCCTCTGCCGCATCGAGACCGAGGAGAAGCTCGCGCGCACAGTCGATTTCGGTGCGGATGGCGGTGGGGTCGTCGGTGTCGAGGGCGGCGGCGAGGCGTTCGACGCAGGCATTGCTGTGTACCAGGAACTCGGCGCGGTCCAGGGGCGCGCCGAGCCCGGCGACCAGCGCGGGGGTGGAGGCGGGGGTGCCGGTCCAGCCGACGTGCAGGTCGAGGGTGGTCGGAGTCGGCAAGGGGCGCACCGAAAGACCCGGCCACGGCAGGCGAAGGGCCGCGTCGACGCCCTCGGTCTCGGCGGACCGGGCGATCCGCGCGCGATCCGGTGAGCTGTAGGCGATCCAACCGCCCCAGGTGCTCGCGGCGACGTCACCGCCGGAGGCGCGGGGGTTGACCTCGACGGTGGCGAGCATGGCGAGCCGGTAGCGGTCCATCAGGCTCAGGCCGAGGTCGTAGAACTCGCCGAGCGCGGCCACCGCCGCGACGGTCACCGCGGCACTGGAACCGAGCCCGAACTTGCGGCCGTCGGCGTCGCCCAGATCGGCGGTGACGGCCAAACGGTAAGGGCGCGGGGTGATTCCGCGTTCGACGATCAGCCTGTCGACGACCGATGCCGCGGCGAAAAGGTAGGAGAACGTGGCCGGAACCGAACCGGTCGCGGCGACCAGCCGACCCGGGCCCTCTGCAGGCACCACCCCGGTGGGGAGCGCGAGATCCGTGGCAACGGGATTCGCGGCGACCGGGTCCGGCGGGAGGCTCGCACCGGGGTCGGCGGTCGGGTCGACGACCGCGGCATCGGCTGCCCGGCGGCAGACGAGCGCAGTGCCACCGTCGAGGTCGGACCCGAGGACGGTGTCGCCGTCGGCGGGGCTCACGGTGGCGGTGGCGTAGCGGTCGACAGCGACCAGCACGGCCCGGTGACCCGGTTCGACGACGGCGTACTCCCCCGCGACGAACAGTTTGCCCGGGGCGCGACAGGCGATCATGAGACCCCGACCTGCGCGGTGTCCCGGAGCAGCGTGGCGCCGGGACCGATGTGCGCGGTGCGGGTGCTGACGAAATCGCCGAGGCTCTCCACGGTCGCGGCCACCCGGGCGGCGTCGGCGCGGGTGCACAGCACCTTCACATTGGGGCCCGCGTCGATGGTCGCGTAGGCGAGCACACCGTCGGCGCGCAGGGCCTGCACGGCGTCGAGCACCGCGAGCGAGTGCGGCGAGAGGTAGCGGATGCCGGGGCGGGCCGTGAGCATGGTGGCGTGCATGCCGAGCGCGTTGCGTTCGGCGATCTCGCCGATGGCGGCGAGGTCACCGCGGGCGACGGCGCGGCGCATCTCCTCGAAGTCGAGCATCGACGACTCGGCCCACGGCCGGTAGAAGGGGGAGGTCTGGGTGGTCGCCCGCATGGCGTCGCGGCTCGACACCGTTTTGGCGGTCTGGTTCACGACCGCGACGACCAGGGCGGGGTCGAGTTCGTCGCCGCCGATCGGCTCGGCATAGGAACTCAGATCGCCCGCCTCGCCGTCGCCTTCGCCCGCGTGCCACACCACGAAACCGCCGAAGATCGAGCGTGACGCCGACCCGGACCCGCGCCGGGCCAGCCGCGACAGCGCGCGCCCGTCCAGGTCCAGACCGTAGGCGGTGGCCGCGGCCGTGGCCAGCGCGGCGAAACCACTCGCCGAGGAGGCCAGCCCCGCCCCGGTCGGGCCGTCGTTGACCGTGACCACGGTGGCGCGTTCGGTACGGCCCGCCTTGACCCGCACGAGGTCGAGGAAGCGTTCGATACGGGTGTGCGCGGACCCGGTGGCGGCGGTGCCGTTGAACTCGATCTCGTCGACCGGCCCGTCGGTGACGCGCACGGTGGTGGTGGTCGCGAAGATGTCGAGCGTCATCGACAGGCTGCTCGTGACGGGCAGGAACATCGTTTCGTCGCGCTTGCCCCAGTACTTCACGAGGGCGATGTTCGGGTAGGCGAGCGCGGTGGCCTCGCCGGTGGCGGAGGTCGAAGTCATTGGTGGGTACCGGGTTCCGAAGTCGTGGCGGACAGGGGCGTGGCGCCGGCCCGCATGGCGCGAGTCGGCACCGTCCAGGTTCGCACGGCACCCGCGCGGCGCAGCGCGGCACTCACCCGGGGCGCCGAGGCGGGCTCGGTGAGAGCGAGCACACAGCCGCCGAGACCGGCGCCGGTGAGCTTGGCGCCGTGGGCACCCGCACCGAGCGCGGCGGTGACGAGAGTGTCGATGTGCGGTGTGCTCACGCCCAGCTCGGCGAGCAGTTCCTGGAAATCGAGCATGGTCTTGCCGAGAGCTTCCGCCGCACCGGCCGACAGCTCGTCGCCCGCGGCCTCGATCAGGCCCGAGGCGCGCTCGAGCAGCGACCCGGCCCGCACCGGGTCCTCGGCGAGCCTGCGCCGCACACCGGCCACCGCGTGCTGGGTGGAGCCGGGCACGCCGGTGTCGGCGATGACGAGCGCGGCATCGAGCCCGATCGGCATCGGCTCGGCCCGGCCCTGATGGAACCGGATCGGACCGTTCGCCAGGACGGCACTGGCATCGATGCCACTGGCCCGCCCGTGCGCGACCTGTTCGCCACATTGCACGAGGTCGTACAGTTCGCCGGGTTCGACGACGAGCCCGTGCAGATCCGCGACCGCGCGCACCGCGGCACCCGCGCACGCGGCGCTGGAACCGAGCCCACGAGCCAGCGGAATCCCGCACTCCACAACGACTTCGACGGTAGTATCGGTGATTCCCCACCGCCGCAACGCTTCCTCGGCCGCGACCCGTGGACCCGACAGGGCGGTGTCGGTTCCGCCGACGACGAAACGGAAGTGCCCGTCGGCCGGAACCTGCGACCCGGTGCCGGGTTCGGCCGGGCGCGCCAGGGCGCGCACCGGCAGGGCGGGCAGGGGGAACGCGATCGCGGGCGTGCCGTGCACGACCGTGTGTTCGCCCAGCAGGATCGCTTTGGCGTGGGCGCGCCCGATCCCTACGACCATGCCCGTTTTCGTGGTCACATCGATTCCTCTCCCAACTCGGGCAGGTTCACCGCCCGACATCCTTCCTACCGGAACGACGCCGGGCGGTCGGCCTCGCGCTTACCGAGTCGATCGGCCGAGAATACTGCGCACGGACGGGAAGAACGCGGGCACCTGCGCGGCATAGGCGCGATAGGACGCACCGAAGCGGGCGATCAGGTCACGCTCCTCCAGGTAGGTACCGAGCAGGATGTACCCGGTCAGACCCAGCGCCCACACCAGGTGGCCGACCGTGAACTCCCTGGCGAACCAGAACGACACGAGCAGCCCGGTCATCAGCGGATGCCGCACCAGCCGGTACACACCGTTGACCTGCAACCGGTCGACGGTGGCATCCGGCACCTGGATCACGTATTGCCGGTAGGCCTGGCTGATACCGAGCAGATGGAAATGGTTCAGCAGCAGAGTCGCCGCGTAGACCAGCACGAACCCGATCCAGAACCCGATATCGAGCGCGATACCCACCGCACCTTCAGCAGACCAGAGTACGTGTGGTATGGGCTGCCAGGCCAGCATGATGACCCACATCACCAGGCAGACGCCGATGATGTAGACCGTCCGCTCGAGCGCTTCGGGCACCCAGCGGGTGATGAAGGCCTTGAAGGCGGGCCGGGCCATGCCCGAGTGCTGCAGGGCGAACAGGGCCAGCAGCACCAGGTCGATCGCGACGGCGGGCACCGCGGACAGGTGCGGTCCCTTGTCGACGGTCTTGGGCAGGAACCAGCCACCGGCGAACAACAGCATCAGCGGCACCGTGATACCCGCGAAGGCGTACACGGCGAAGGAGAACAGGAACGGGACGAGCCGACCGGGCGTGCTCAGCACGCCCCGCGCCTGCTGGGGTGTCATCAGATCCATGCGAACCACGGCAGGTAGCGGTTGCGGACGGTGCCCGATTCCAGGCGCTGCTCGAGGCGCGCCTTCCACTTGTTGCCGTAGCGCTCGTTGAGGAAGCCACCGGGCACGACCAGGCGCCAGCCCGACTGCGCGACCATCCAGTACGGCACGATGACACCGGGGTTGACATCACGCATGTAGTCGAGCTTGTCGGGGATCTGGCTCCAGTGGATACCGGGGTAGCGGTGGTGCACGCTGTGGTAGCCCTGGTTGAAGATGAGGAAGTTGAGGATGTTGCCCGCGTTGTTGAGCGAGGTGCTCGGTTCGTCCTCGAACTGGCGCGCCGGCGCGTGGCTCAGCCAGGCGAAGTAGCCGGCGTTGACCTGGGTGATGAGGAACGGCACCCAGTAGAACAGCACGAACCGTTCGGTGCCCGCCGCGTACCAGACCGCGCCCATGACCAGGAAGTACACCGCCAGGTCGAAGATGAACTGGTGGCGGGTGCGGCGGCGGCGCGGGGCCGGGTTCGCGGCGAACACCGTGCGCACGGTGTGGATCTTGACGATGGTTCCGTAGCGGATCCAGTACCAGATGGCGCCGAGACCCTTTTCCATTCCGGTGGTGGCGGTGACGTCACCCGGGCCGTCGTTGAACCGGTGATGGTTGAGGACGTGCACCTCGCGCATCTCGGCGGCGGTCAGGTTGCCCGGCAGGCAGCACAGGATGTCGACCACCCGGTTGGGCAGCTTCGAGACGAACAGCGGCCGATGGGTGTGCATGTGCATCACGCCGATGGTGAGCGAGAGGTTGAGCAGCGACAGCACGATGATGAGCGGGATCGCGATGTACCAGTTGCCAGCGGCGGGGACGAACAGGGCGGCCGCGGTCATCCCCATCCACAGTGCGATGTGCACGAGCGGACCGACATTGGAGGCGTGCTCGAGTTTGAGGACCCGCCGGCTGAACGGCGGTTTCTCGGTAGGCGCGACGGGCGTTGGGGTGCTCACGGGCGAGCTCCTTCGCTAGTAGTGACGATGCTCATGAACGAATTGCGTCGGTGGCGAGCGCTGCCTGTTGCAGGCGCTCGGCGAGGTCGCGCAGGGCGTCGGGCCGGTTGCCCGGCACCCGCTCCATGGCCCCGAAGGCCAGGTGGTCGGCGATCATCATGGTGCGCACCGTCGAGCCGGCCGGTTCGCCGGTCATCGGTTCCTCGGGCAGGGCCCGCACGAGGGCGAAGGTGGTGTCGACGATCAGCGGGACCAGCGAGGTCGCGGCCGAGTTCTCACCACCGGCGCGCAGCACGTCGGTCTTGGGGACGTGGCGCTCGGCCGCGAAGTCCGGGGCGGCGTCGAGCATGGTGTGGATGGCGCCGTCGGCACCCGCGCGTACCCGCTCGAGCATCCGGGTCCAGTACTTCGACGAACCCGCGGCCAGCACGGACGCCGTGAGCGGACGCCGGTACGGCTTGGGCGCGCCGACCGCCCCGCACAGGAACGCCGAGGTGGTGATGGTCATATAGGCCATGGCCGCGCGGGCACCGAATCCCGGCGTGCCGGGGCCGAGCCGGGCGAGCAGCGCGAAGCCGCCGAGGGTCGGGGCGAGCTGCCGCAGCATCACCATGCGGGTGAGTTCCTCGCGGTCGGCGGCGCCGTAGAGCTCGAGTTCGCCGTCGCGCAGGTCGTTGGCCGACTGGGCGATCACCGCGATACAGCCGGTGAGCTCGCGCAGGTCGTCTTCGGGCAGTACGCCGTCGGCGACCAGGGTGCACGCGTAGTGGGTGACGCGGCCGAGCACGCCCTCGCTGTAGGTGACGCGCGGCAGCGGCTTGTCGAGGTTGCGGGCCATCACCGCGGCCATGTCGGTGAGCACGCTCGCCACTCGTTCGCGCGCCTGTGGCGACAATCCGGCGACCAGCGCGCGGATGTCGGCGATGCGCTCGGCGAGCAACAGGTCCAGCGCCTCGCTGTCGCGCACGACGCCGGTGGTCGGCGGCAGCGCGGGCGGTGCGGAATCGCTTGTGCCGTTCAGGTATTCGGCCGCGGCCAGTACGGCCGAACCCGCGTAGTCGCGGTCGGCGAGGTCTTCGTAGGCGTCGAGCACCCGGCACGCGAGCAGGGCCGCGGCGGCTTCGGCCCGCTGGTGGGCCGGCAGGAAACTCACCGCGATACCGAGGTTGCGCCCGGCCGGAACGAGGGCCAGGCGGGCCAGTTCCTCGGGCGTGCGCGCGGCGCGCATGGCGGCCAGGTCGGGGGCGCGGCGCAGGACACGCAGGCCGCGGACCAGCTGGAGGAGTCGGACATCGCTCATCGGGAGATCACCTGCCGCAGAAGTTCGCGCAGGTCGTCCCGCGCCGGAGAGGGGCCGAACACGTCGAGCGCGTCGGTGGCGGTTTCGGTGGCGGTTACCGCGACCACGCGGGCGGCCTTGGTCGCGCCGCTGTCGACCAGGTCGGTGCGCAGGGTCTCGCTCGGTGTGGCTGGGTCGAGCCACAGGTCGCGGGCACCCTCACGCAGGTCGAGCCACTCGATGACCGGCCAGGTCGGCACGCGACGTTCGAGATCACCGCCGGCGTCCTTGCCGAGGCCGGGGCCACCTTCGATATCGCGGACGTCGTCCATGATCTGGAAGGCCAGGGCGAGCTGGTCGGCGTACACCATCAGCGCGTGCAGCCGGTCCAGGTCGACGCCACCCGCGGTGCCGCCGTAGGCGCACGACAGCCGGAACAAGGTGCCGGTCTTGGCGATGGCGACCAGTTCGTAGTGCCTGCGCAGCGCGGGCACGTCGATGGCGGGTGGCATGGTTTCGATGAGCTGGCCGAACGACAGCTCCGAGAGCCGGTCGGCGAAGGTGATGCCGGGCGCGTCGGTGATGCGCTCGGCCATCGCCGGGTTGTCGGCGAGCACACGGGCCACGACCTTCATCGCGGCGCCCGCCATGTGGAAACCGGCGCGGGCGGCCTGGCGGACACCGAAGGCTGCGGGGACCGACGGCGCGTCGCGGCGCAGCAGGGAGCCGTCGCAGATGTCGTCGTGGATCAGCGAGGATTCGTGCAGCATCTCCATGGCGCAGGCCAGGTCGACCGCGTCGGCCGGCGATACCGCATCGCCCGGCGCATCCGGGAGCAGGGTGGCGCAGGCCAGGACGAGCCTGGCCCGCACCCGCTTGCCGGGCGCGGCGAGCACATGGCGGTAGATGTCGTCGAAATCCTCACCGGTGAGCAGGATTTCGGGCAGGCGCGTGGCGACGAGCGGGAGCTGCTCGACCGGGCCTGCCGGTCGCGGCAGGACCCTCACCTGGTCACCGGGGTGCTCCACGTGCACCGCCTGGGGAACCTCGGGGCGATGGGCTGAGGCTAGCGCGGAGTTGTCCATAGCGCTGAACTCCTTTGGTGTGGTCACGATGGCGGCAGGGCTCATTGCGCCTGGTGGACAGGGGTTTTCGAGGAATCGCCTCGGAGGAGTCGGAGGGGCGTCGCCACCGGCGGGCGTCGGGGCCGTGTTGTCCCGATCACTGGCTACCGACGGGTAGTTTTGTAGACGTCTGTCCCAATTGTCAAGCATTAGTGCAGGTTTCGCTCTGACGTGCACGAATAGCGTTGTCACACAACGTTTTTGAGCAGAAGTAACGACGGGCAGAGTTACGGCGAGTGTCTGGATGTAAGCACCGGAGTGACGTGAAACACGCTGTAGCACAAGCGATTACCGGCGGCGCGATCTGCCGTGTAGTGAGCGGTCAGCGCGCGACCAACGATCGCGGGTACGGGTTTCACGAAGGGTTGCCACGACACTGTGGGCTTGCGCAGCTGCGCTGGGAGGTCGGCGGAAGACGTCCGGAGGCCGGCGACTTCGACGGCCGAGAAGTGTTACGTTCGCGACTCTACAATCGGCGACGCGGTCGCGCGAATCGAAAACCACAGCCGCACAGCCCCGAAATGGGCTGTGCGGCAGCGAAACACCGGTTCAGGGGACTTCCGTTGCGATGACACGCCACAGGCGCGGACCCCGTGGCGCGGCGCGCCGGTTGGTTACCGGGGGCGCGAACCGAAGGGACGATGACCGCGCTGCCAAGCCAGCCGGAACGACCACACGGCGGCGAGGATCGATCCGACGACCACCACCGCGATCGCCGAAAGGACGAGCCCCCCGGACCAGCCGACGCCCGCGTGGCGCGCGATCATCGCCGAGGCGGCGATCGGGCCCGCAGTGAGCAGTACCGGGATCAAGAGGATCAAACCGAGAGTTACCAGAGTCGAGGGCGCCATCGTCGCCCCGGAGCGTCGCGTGATCGTAGCCATTTCCGCCCTCTCCATGGATGGAACTCAGCGAACGTCGAACTCAGCGATCCATAAACAAAGCTACAGCCCGGTGAACGCCATTCGCCCGATTGTCACGAAATGGTGATAACTCGGTTTGCGAAATATTTGCTCATGGGTCATGTTAATTCAGCGACGCCGATGAACGCCGTCACCGAGACGCGCGAGTCGCGCTCAGCCCGGCTCGGTACCGAAAGTACCTTCGAGACGATTGCGTGACCCGGGATGAATCAGCCGGGCCGCACTCACCAAGCCGCCGGAGGACCAGGTGCGCCGCCGGATCAGCAGACACGGTTCGTCACCGGCGATGCCGAGCAGCGCGCACTCGTCCTTGCTCGCCCGCACGGCTTCGACGATGTGTTCGCCACGCAGCAGCGGGGCGACCTCGCTCAGATAGGTGTTGGGGGTGACGGTGGTGAAGTCCTGGGTGAGATAGTCGGGCGCCTGGGCCGGATTGACGTAACGATCCTCGAGCTGGATCGGCACGTCGTCCTCGCGGTGCACCAGCAGCGAGTGGAACACCGTGCCGCTCAGGTCGTTTCCGAGGATCGGATGACCCTCGTCGATCCGCTCGGCGCGCACGAAGACGACCTCGGTGCGATGCCGGTGCCCGCGCTGCGCGATCTCGTCGGCGATGTTCCTGACCTCGAACAGCGGTGAGGTGGCCTTGCCCGCGGCGACGAACGTGCCGACGCCCATCACCCGGGTGAGGGCGCCGTCGGCGGTGAGGTCGCGCAGGGCGCGGTTGATCGTCATCCTCGACAGCCCGAGCGCGGCGACCAGCTGGTTCTCCGAGGGGATCTGCTCCCCCGGGCTCCATCGGCCGCCCTTGATCTGCGCCATGATGAGCTGCTTGACCCGCTCGTATGCCGCGAACTCGGTACCGAGCGCGCCGTAGAGCGCGGCCAGCTCCGCATCGACCACTTCGATCGCCACCACCGGTATTTCCCTCCGTCAGGCCAAGAGAATACGTCGCGGCCGATTCCGACAGCTACTTGTATAGACAGGACTATACCACTAATCTGGTTGTCAGTGACCCCGGACACACCCGTCTTTCGAGGAGTGAACACATGACCGACGACACCGCGCCCGCCGCAGGTCCGCGCCCCGTCCGTGCCCCGCGCGGTCCCCAGCTGCACACCAAGGGGTGGCAGCAGGAGGGCGCCCTGCGGATGCTGATGAACAATCTCGACCCCGAGGTCGCCGAACGCCCCGACGATCTGGTCGTCTACGGCGGTACCGGGCGCGCGGCCCGCAGCTGGGCGGCCTACGACGCCATCGTGCGGACCCTGGAAACCCTCGAGTCCGACGAAACACTGCTCGTGCAATCGGGGAAACCGGTCGGCGTATTCCGCACCAATGAATGGTCGCCGCGGGTGTTGCTGGCCAATTCGAATCTGGTCGGCGACTGGGCCAACTGGGAGAAGTTCCGCGAACTCGAACAGGCGGGCCTGATGATGTACGGGCAGATGACCGCCGGTTCGTGGATCTATATCGGTAGCCAGGGCATTCTGCAGGGCACGTACGAAACTTTCGGTGCCGTGGCGCGTAAACGTTTCGGCGGATCGCTGGCCGGCACGATCACGCTCACCGCGGGCGTCGGCGGAATGGGCGGGGCCCAGCCACTCGCGGTGACGATGAACGACGGTGTGGCCCTGTGTGTCGATGTCGACCCGGCCCGCATCGATCGCCGCATCGCGCACGGCTACCTCGACACCAAGGCCGACTCGCTCCAGCAAGCGCTGGATCTGGCCGTCGCCGCGCGCGACGAGCGCAGGCCGCTGTCGATCGGTCTGGTCGGCAATGCCGCCGAGGTGTTCCCGGCGCTGCTGGCCATGGACGCGCCGATCGATGTGGTGACCGACCAGACCTCCGCGCACGACCCGCTGTCCTACCTGCCGATCGGGGTCGCGCTCGAGGACTGGCACACCATGGCCGAGAAGGATCCCGGGTGGTTCACCACCGAGGCGCAGGCATCGATGGCCAAACATGTCGAGGCCATGGTCGGGTTCATGGACAAGGGTGCCGAGGTGTTCGACTACGGCAACTCGATCCGTGACGAGGCCCGCAAGGGCGGCTACGACCGGGCCTTCGCGTTCCCCGGTTTCGTGCCCGCCTATATCCGGCCGCTGTTCGAGGAGGGCCTCGGCCCGTTCCGCTGGGCGGCCCTCTCGGGTGACCCGGCCGATATCGCCGCCACCGACCGCGCGATTCTCGAGCTGTTCCCCGAGAACGAGCATCTGAAGCGCTGGATCACCATGGCGGGTGAGAAGGTGAAGTTCGAGGGCCTGCCCGCCCGCATCTGCTGGCTCGGGTACGGCGAACGGCACCGCGCCGGACTGCGTTTCAACGAGATGGTGGCCTCGGGCGAGCTGTCGGCGCCGCTGGCGATCGGACGCGATCACCTCGATTCCGGTTCGGTCGCCTCGCCCTACCGCGAGACCGAAGCCATGGCCGACGGCTCGGACGCCGTAGCCGACTGGCCCCTGCTCAACGCCCTGCTCAATACGGCATCGGGCGCCTCGTGGGTGTCGATCCACCACGGCGGCGGTGTCGGCATGGGCCGGTCCATCCACGCGGGCCAGGTGTGTATCGCCGACGGCACGCCCCTGGCCGCGCAGAAGCTGGAGCGGGTACTCACCAATGATCCCGGCATGGGCGTGATCCGTCACGTGGACGCGGGCTACGAGCACGCGGCCGAGGTCGCCCGGGAACGCGGTGTGCGAATCCCGATGCAGGAGAGCTGATATCGCTTACTTCGGCGCCGGGTGCGAAATGCACCCGGCGCCGAATCGTGTGATGGGTATTTTCGCGTCGGATGCCCGCAGCATCACCTAGGTGAGTAGCGGCCCCTACAGCCTCGCGCAAGCGCGACGGCCTCGGTCGCCGGCTTTCACCACGCGGAGTCAGGCATTCCACGGCGAAACGGCCCCGGGTGGCGGGAACCACCTGGGGCCGAGTCGGTTACAGCGGCGCGGTCAGTGCAGCCGGGTCAATCCAGCGGGCCGACAACGGATTCCGCGGCCGCCAGCAGTGCGCCGGACGCGGCCAGGTTCACCGCCGCCTCGATTTCGGGCGCGAGGTGACGGTCGGGGCCGGGACCGGGGACGCGGGTCCGCAGGGCATCGCGCACAGCTGCCGTGGCGGGCGACGGTGTGAGCGGCGCACGCAGGTCGAGGGCGCGGGCCGCGGTGAGCGCCTCGATGGCCAGCACGCGGGTGAGGCCGTCGATGGCGCGGCGCAGTTTGCGGGCGGCCGACCAGCCCATGGACACGTGGTCCTCCTGCATGGCCGAGGACGGGATCGAGTCGACCGATGCGGGCGCGGCGAGGCGCTTGAGCTCGGAGACGAGCGCGGCCTGGGTGTACTGGGCGATCATGTGGCCGCTGTCGACACCGGGGTCGTCGGCGAGGAACGGCGGCAGCCCGTGGTTGCGCGCCTTGTCGAGGAAACGGTCGGTGCGACGCTCGCTGATACTGGCCACGTCGGCGACGACGATGGCGAGGAAGTCGAGCACGTACGCCACGGGGGCGCCGTGGAAATTGCCGTTGGACTCGACGCGGCCGTCCAGGGTGACCACCGGATTGTCGACGGCGCTGGCCAGTTCGTACCCCGCGACCCGCTCGGCGTGGGCGAGGGTGTCGCGGGCGCCACCGGCCACCTGCGGTGCGCAGCGCAGCGAGTAGGCGTCCTGCACCACGGTGCAGTCGGGGGTGGCATGACTGGCGACGATCGCCGAATCGGCCAGCAGCCGGGTCATGTTCGCGGCGGCGACCGCCTGGCCCGGCTGCGGGCGCAGCGCCTGCAGGTCGGCGGCGAACACCTTGTCGGTACCGAGCAGGCCTTCGACGCTCATGGCGGCGGTGACATCGGCCAGCCGCAGCAGCGCGCGCAGATCGTGACAGGCGAGCAGCAGCATCCCGAGCATGCCGTCGGTGCCGTTGATGAGGGCGAGCCCCTCCTTCTCCGCCAGCTCCACCGGTGCGATCCCGGCGGCGGCGAGCGCCTGAGCGGCGGGCATCGCGGTGCCGCTCGCGTCGCGGACCGTGCCCTCCCCGATGACGGCGAGGGCCACATGGGCCAGCGGTGCGAGATCACCGGAGCAGCCGAGGCTGCCGTATTCGTGGACCACCGGTGTGATTCCCGCCGACAACAGCGCGGCGTAGGTCTCGGCGACCACCGGTCGCACCCCGGTGCGGCCGGTGGCCAGCGTCGAGAGACGGAGCAGCATGAGGGCGCGCACGACCTCCCGCTCCACTTCGGCCCCCGATCCGGCGGCATGCGAGCGGATGAGGCTGCGCTGCAATTGCTTACGCGACTCCTGCGGGATGTGGCGCACGGCGAGCGCACCGAACCCGGTCGACACCCCGTACACCGGTCGCGGGTCGGCGGCCAGCGCCTCGATGCGCTCGCGGCTTTCGCCCATGGCGGCCAGCGCCTCCTCGGCCAGCCGCACCGCGGCGCCCTCCCGTGCCACCCGCACCACGTCGGCGGGTGACACCGGACCGGTGCCGACGACGACCGGTTCCAGCGTGACCGACCGGTTCGAGTCGATACCCACGATATTTCTCCATTCCGAATAAGCGTGCAGGACAGGCAACTTCAGGCGACGTCGGCCGGTACGGCCACCGGTTCGGGTTCGGCGGTCGCCGGCCGCACCCACAGGCGGTAGGCGATGCCGAGCAGCGCGAGCCACGCCACGCCGACCACGAGGGCCACCCGGCTGTCGGCGTCGAAGGCGATCACCCCGATCACGAACACCAGGAACGCGATGGTGATCAGCTGGCCGTAGGGCCACAGCGGCACCGGGAATTTCAGTGCGGCGACCTGTTCGGGGCTCATCCCGCGCCGCGAGCGCAGGTGCGCGAGCAGGATCATCAGCCAGACGAAGATGGTGGCGAAGGTGGCGATCGAGGCGATCACCAGGAACACCTTGTCGGGAATCAGGTAGTTCAGCAGCACGCCCACCAGCAGGGTGACGGTCATGATGACCACCGTCATCCACGGCACCCCGTTGCGCGAGACCCGCTTCATCGCCGCGGGCGCCTGGCCGCGCTGGGCCATGCCGTACATCATCCGGCCCGCACCGAAGATGTCACTGTTGACCGCCGACAGCGCGGCCGTGATGACGACGACGTTGAGCACCGCCGCGGCAGGTCCGAGGCCGAGGCTCTGGAAAATCTGCACGAACGGGCTGCCCTCGTCGCCGATCGTGCGCCAGGAGTCGATCGCCATGATCACCGCGAGGGTGAGCACGTAGAACACGATGATGCGCACGGGCACGGTGTTGATCGCGCGCGGGATGGTGCGCTGTGGGTTCTCGGCCTCGCCCGCGGTGATGCCGATGATCTCGGTACCGCCGAAGGCGAACATCACGATGGCGAAGCAGGCGATGAAGCCGCCGATTCCGGTGGCGAAGAAGCCGCCGTCGGCCCACAGGTTCTGCACGCCCGCGCTGGTGTCGTGGAGGCCGAAGCCGAAGATCAGCACGGCGATACCGCCGGCGATCATCGCCACGATGGCAACGATCTTGACCAGGCTGAACCAGAACTCCACCTCACCGAAGACCTTCACGCTGAGCAGGTTGATCGCGCCGATGAAGAAGATGACCGAGAGCACCCAGATCCAGCGTGGCACGTCCGGGTACCAGAACCCCATGTACACACCGAACGCGGTGACGTCGGCCAGGCACACGATGAGCATTTCGAAGGTGTAGGTCCAGCCGGTGAAAAAGCCCGCGAGCGGGCCGAGGTGCTGGCTGGCGTATTCACCGAACGAGCCCGCGACCGGGTTGCTCACCGCCATCTCGCCCAGCGCGCGCAGCACGAGGAACACGGCGGCGCCGCCGATCAGATACGCCAGCAGCACCGAGGGACCGGCCCGGTGGATCGCCTCCGCGGACCCGTAGAACAGGCCGGTGCCGATGGCCGAGCCGAGCGCGATGAAACGGATGTGGCGGGCGGTGAGGCCGCGGGTGAGCGCGGCGGCGGGCTTGTTCAAACCATTCTCCCGGGATCGGAAAGGGCGCAGGGTCGCCGGTGATGCCCGGTCTCTTCGCCTGTGGGGCCGGTCACAACGACCCCTACATGTATATGCCTGTCTATACAGCCATGTCAATGGCCAGTTATCGTCTGGCACCGTAGCGCTTGACTATCCTGTATAGACAGGCATATACATAGCAGGCGTGATCCGCCGCACAGCCCGCCGCCAGGAGGACAACCCGTGCCAACCACCGTGCTGCGCGATATCGGCACCCTCGTCACCAACGACCCGGCCCTCGGGGACGGCCCGCTCGGATTGCGCCGCGACGCGGCCGTCGTCTTCGACGACGCGCAGGTGGTGTGGGTGGGTGACAGCGCCGACGCCCCGGCCGCCGATCAGGCGGTCGACCTCGACGGTCGTGCGGTGCTGCCCGGTTTCGTCGAATCGCATTCGCACCTGGTCTTCGCCGGTGACCGCGCCGAGGAGTTCGCCGCACGCATGTCCGGCCGCCCCTACGGCGCGGGCGGCATCCGCACGACGATCGCGGCGACGCGCGCGGCGACCGACGAGCAACTCGATGCGACTGTGCGGCGTCTGCTCGCCGAGTCGCTGCGGGCGGGCAGCACGACGGTCGAGATCAAGAGCGGCTACGGGCAGACCGTGGACGACGAATGGCGCAGCGTGCGCATCGCGGGTCGCCACACCGACGAGGTGACCCTGCTGGCCGCGCATGTTCCGCCACCCGAATACGCCGGGCGCGCGGACGATTACGTGGCCATGGTGTGCGCGCAGATGATTCCGCGCTGTGCGCCCGAGGCCCGGTGGATCGATGTGTTCTGCGAGCAGGGCGCCTTCGACCGGGACCAGTCGCATGCCGTGCTCAGCGCCGGCATCGCGCACGGGTTGGTGCCGCGGGTGCACGGCAATCAGCTGCACCAGGGGCCGGGCGTGCAGCTCGCCGTCGAACTCGGGGCCGCGTCGGTCGATCACGTCGCCCATGTCAGCGGTGCCGATATCGACGCGCTCGCGAACAGCGACACCGTGGCGACGCTGCTGCCCAGCGCCGACTTCTGCACGCGCAACAGCTATCCCGATGCGCGGGCGCTGCTCGACGCCGGGATCACCGTGGCCCTCGGCGCCGACTGCAACCCGGGTACGAGCTACACCACCAGCCTGCCGTTCTGTATCGCCTTGGCCGTGCGTGAGCTGCACATGACGCCGGACGAGGCGGTCTGGGCGGCGACCGCGGGTGGAGCGAAAGCGTTGCGGCGCGGCGATATCGGCGCCCTCTCCCCCGGCAGGCGGGCCGACGCCGTCGCGTTGGACGCGCCGTCACATCTGCATCTGGCCTACCGTCCCGGCGTTCCGCTCGTGCGCCAGGTGTGGCGCGGCGGCGTGCTCGCATCGAACTGAGGTGTCCCCCATGACTTCCTGGACCGGCCGCGTCGACGGCACGTCACCCGAGCATCTGCGCTGGCATCAGGCCGTCGCACCCTATGAACCCGGCGCCGACCCCGGCGCGTGCGTGTTCGTCGGCTTCGCCAGCGACGAAGGCGTGCGCCGCAACAAGGGACGGCCGGGCGCCGCCGACGGACCCGACGCCCTGCGCCGCGCGCTGTCGCCGATGGCACTGCCCGGCCCGCTGCGCGCGTTCGACGCGGGCACGATCGCGGTCACCGATCAGCGGCTCGAGGACGGCCAGCGCAGGCTCGGCGACACCGTGACCGCGCTGCTGGACGCGGGTGCCTTCCCGATCGTCCTCGGGGGCGGGCACGAGGTCGCCTTCGGCACCTACCTCGGCCTCGCAGGCGCCGAGCGCGCCAGGGACGCCACGATCGGAATACTGAACCTCGACGCACATTTCGATCTGCGCCCCGATCCGGTACCGAGCTCGGGAACCCCGTTCCGGCAGATCCTCGAATCCGGCGACGACGTGCGGTACGCGGTGCTCGGGATCAGCCAGCCGGCCAACACGACGATCCTGTTCGACACGGCCGAATGGTTCGGCGTGCGCTATCTGCTCGACGACGACTGCACCGCCGAGCGTGCGCGATCCTTCGTCGCGGACTTCCTCGCCGGCATCGACCTGCTGTACCTCACCATCGACCTCGACGTCCTGCCCGCCGCGGTAGCGCCGGGTGTCAGCGCGCCCGCCGCGTTCGGTGTCGCGCTGCCCATCGTGCAGGCCGTCTGCGACCAGGCCGCCGCGAGCGGCAAACTCGTGGTCGCCGATGTCGCCGAACTCAACCCGGCTCTCGACATCGACAACCGCACCGCCCGCACCGCCGCCCGGCTCCTGCACCGCCTCGTCACCCGGCACGTCCCTCAGAAGTAGCGCACACCGACGTAGACCCAGGCGACGACGCAGCTGAACACAGTGACGACCGCACCGTATTTCGTGAACTGCCAGAAGCTGATTCGCTGGCCTGCCCGGGCGGCGATACCGAGCGCGACGACATTCGCGCTCGCCGCGACCGCCGTGCCGTTGCCGCCGAAGTCGGCGCCGAGCGCGAACGCCCACCACAGCGACCGGGCGGTCTCGGGGTCGGGAGCGTCCGCCACGATGCCCTCCACGACCGGTGCCATGGTCGCCGTGTAGGGGATGTTGTCCACGAACGCGCCGAGCAGCGCGGAGCCGAAGACGAGTGCGGTGGCGGCGAGGAAATAGTCGTCGCCCACCCAGGTGCTCGCCGCCGCCCCGACCGCGGCGATCACCCCGGTGTGCACCAGGCCGGCGACCATCACGAACAGGCCCATGAAGAACACCAGCGTCGGCCATTCCACTTCGTGCAGGACATCCCCGATGTCGAGCCCGGACACCAGCACCATCACCCCCGCGCCCACCAGTGCGATCACCGACGGGGCCACGTGCACCACACTGTGCAGGCAGAACCCGGCCACCACCGCGGCCAGCACGATCAGCGACCGCACGAGCAGTTTCGGGTCGCGGATCGCGCGCCGCTCCCGCAGGGCGAGCACGGCCTCGACCGAGTCCGGGTCGGTACGCAGCGCCGAACGGAACAACACACGCGTGAACAGCACGAACAGCGCGAAGACCAGCACCACGATCGGGGCCATGTGCACCAGGAAGTCGTTGAAGCTCAGGCCCGCCCGGCTGGCGATGATGATGTTGGGTGGGTCGCCGATCAGCGTCGCCGCGCCACCGATGTTCGCGGCGAGCACCTCCGCGATCAGGAAGGGCTGCGCGCCGAGGCCGAGCCTGCGGCACACCACCAGCGTCACCGGGGCGATCAGCATGATGATGGTGACGTTGTCGAGGAATGGTGAGGCCACGGCGGTGATCAGCATCAGCATCACCATCAACCGGTAGGGATTGCCGCGAGAACGTTTCGCCGACCAGATCGCCAGGTAGTCGAACAGACCCGTCTGCTTGACGACGCCGACGATGATCATCATGCCGAGCAGCAGGAAGATGACGTTCCAGTCGATGCCCGCGTGCGGTGAGAAGAACACCTGCTCGCCGGGGATCAGCCCGAGGACCGCCATCAGGCCGGCGGCGATCAGCACGGTCTTCACCTTGTCGACACGCTCCGTGGCGATGAAGAAGAACGCCACCACGAAGATGGTCACGGCGAGGACGGCGGCCATCGTCGGCGCCGATCAGTCGCCGGGGCCGGCGAGGGCGAGGCTGGTCAGCAGCCGTTCGAGGGTGATCGCCCCGCACAGGGTGCGGGCCCGGTCGACGACCGCGATGAGCGGACTGTGCTTGCGCGCCATCAGGATCGCGATCTCGAGCAAGGTGGCATCGGGGGTCACCGTGGCCGGTCGCGGTGCGCCGTCGGCCAGGCAGTCGCCGACGGTGAGGCTGCCGGGTTCCTGCCAGAACAGGTCGGCGTGCACCTCGTCGATGGTGCGGACCAGGGTGGTGTCGTCCTGATACGACGCCGGGATGGCCAGGCGCAGCACCTGGGTGCCGGGCAATACGGCCACCGGCCGGTCCTCGGCGTCGACCACGACCAGACCGGGCAAACGGTTGACGACCATCACCCGCACCGCGCGGGCCACCGGGTCGGTGGTGCGGACGGTCGGCAGGTTCATCGCGATATCGCGTGCGCGCATGGCTCGGCTCCGGGGTGATTCGACGGTGCTCACGACTCGGCCCGCTGTCCGGCGAGCCGCTCGACCCGCTGCTCGAGCCGGCGCAGCCGCTCGGCGAGGGGGCTGGTTTGCATCAGCTCGGCCACGTGGTCGGCTTCCTCGGGTTCGAGCGCGAGGTCGACGCTCGGCTCGTCACTGCCGGGGGCGTACACGAGCAGCCTGCGCCCGCCTGCCGACTCGGTGAGCAGTGCGAAGTCGATGCCGCGACCGGTGCGGAAATGGTGCAGCACCCCGGTTCCGGGGATCGTCGTCCTGTCGGTATCCATCCGGGCGGTCCTTCCCCTGACACGGTCGAATGCGTGCGGATTCGAGTCTGGTGCGCGCGCGGGGCGGCGACCATCGGCGCCGGCACCCATTTCCGGCACCCGTCCGGCGGTCGTGCGCACGCGCGGATGGGTGTCACACCCGATGGACAGCGGCCGGGTGCGTCAGCATGCTGGGAGCTATGAAGCGTCTCGCGAGGGTGCGAGCAGGACGAGAGCAGCGCACGCCGGTGACGGCGCTGTTCTGGCGGATCTGCCTGCTCAACGGTGTGGTGTTCACGCTCGGCACGCTGATCCTCGCGCTCTCCCCCGCCACCGTGTCGGCCCGGCTGCGCTTGACCGAGGTGCCGGTGCTGGTGATCGGTCTCGCGGTGATCCTCACCGCCAACGCGCTTGCGCTGCGCACCAGCCTGGCGCCCCTCGACGAACTTGTCACGGCCATGCGCCGCGTCGACCCGCCACGACGCGCGGTGCGTTTCGACCGGCGCGCCAGTGGGGACTTCCACCGGCTGATCGAGACCTTCAACGCGATGCTCGACCGGCTCGAGGCCGAGCGATCGGCGGCCGGAGCCACGGCGCTCGCCGCACAGGAAGGTGAGCGTCAGCGGATCGCCCGCGAACTGCACGACGAGATCGGCCAGAGCCTGACCGTGGCGTTGTTGCGGCTGAAACGGGTCGTGGACCGCGCACCGGAGGAATTGCGGGACGAGGTGACCGACGCGCAGGAAACGGTGCGCGGATGTCTCGACGAGGTGCGCGGTATCGCGTCACGATTGCGGCCCGACGTGCTCGACGACCTCGGGCTGCACAGTGCCGTCACCGCGCTGTGCCACGAATTCACCCGCAGCGCGGGCATTTCCGTGCACCGCGAGGTCGACCCGTCGATCAGCAGACTCGACCCGGCGGTCGAACTCGTCTGCTACCGCATCGCCCAGGAGAGCCTGACCAACGTACTGCGCCACTCGGGTGCCGACCAGGTGAGCCTGCGGCTGGCCGGCCACGCCGACTCCGTGGTGCTTCGCGTGCGCGACAACGGGTGCGGCGGGGTGATCACCGAGGGTGCCGGAATCCGGGGGATGCGCGAACGCGCCATGCTCGTCGACGCGACGCTCACCATCACCACATCCGAAGACACCGGCACCGCCGTGGAGCTTGTTGTCCCGGTTCACCGCGCCGCACACGTCGGAGAACCGGTATGAGCACCCCCACCCGGATCCTGCTGGCCGACGACCACGCCTTGGTGCGCAGCGGGCTACGGCTGATCCTCGACAACGAACCCGACCTCACCGTGGTCGCCGAGGCGGCCAACGGCTACGACGCGGTGACCGCCCTGTCCGGCGAAACCGTCGACCTGGTGATCCTCGATATCGCGATGCCGAGGATGACCGGCATCCAGGCGGCGCGCGAGATCACCCGCGCGCATCCGGGCGTCCGCATGTTGATGCTGTCGATGTACGACAACGAGCAGTACTTCTTCGAGTCGCTCAAGGCGGGCGCCTCCGGGTACGTGCTCAAATCGGTCGCCGACCGCGACCTCATCGAGGCCTGCCGGGCGACGATGCGTGGCGAGCCGTTCCTGTACCCGGGTGCGGTCACCGCCCTGGTCCGCGACTATCTGCACCTGGCCCGCCAGGGTGGACGGCTGCCCGAGACCATTCTGACCGCCCGCGAAGAGGAGGTGCTCAAACTGATCGCCGAAGGGTATTCGGCGCGAGAGGTGGCGGCCGAACTGGTCATCAGTGTGAAGACCGTCGACCGCCATCGCGCCAATATCCTGCAGAAACTCGGCCTACGTGACCGGCTCGACCTGACCCGCTACGCGATCCGCTCAGGTCTGATCGAGCCGTGAGCCCCGATCATTCCGCGTTCGGGTCGATGCGCACCTTCGACTTGCGCCCGACCGTCGCCCGGACCACCGGTTCGACCACGCGTGCCGCGATCGGCCCCATCACGGCCATCAGCAGCACGTATGTGGTGGCCAGGGCGGCGAAGCTGTCGGGTACCGCGCCCGCGGCGACGGCGAGGCCGGCGATGACGATCGAGAACTCGCCGCGCGCGACCAGGGCAGCACCCGCGCGAGCCCGGCCCAGCTGGGAGGCGCCGGCCCGCTTGGCCGCCCACCAGCCGGTGTACAGCTTCGTCACCGTGGTGACCACGACCAGCAGGACCGCCCAGCCGAGGACCGGCGGAATGGTCGCCGGATCGGTGCTCAAGCCGAACAGCACGAAGAACATGGCGGCGAACAGGTCGCGCAGGGGTTCGAGAATCTTGGTCGCCTCGTGCGCGGTCGCCCCCGAGATCGCGATGCCGAGCAGGAACGCGCCGACCGCCGCCGACACCTGCACCGCCGAGGCGACACCGGCCACCAGCAGCGCCGAACCGAGCAGTTTGAGCAGGAAGATCTCGCGGTCCTCGCTGGCCACGATCGCCGACACGTACCGGCCGTACTTCAGCGCGACGATGAGCACCAGCGTCACCGCGACCAGCGCGATACCGACGGTGGTGAGCCCGGCCATGAAGCCGACACCCGCCAGCACGGCGGTGAGCACCGGCAGGTAGATCGCCATCGCCAGGTCCTCGAACACCAGGATCGACAGCACCACCGGTGTCTCGCGGTTACCGAGCCTGCCCAGGTCGTTGAGCACCTTGGCGACGATCCCCGAGGAGGAGATGTAGGTGACGCCCGCCATCGCGATGGCACCGGTCGGTCCGAGTCCCAGCCACAGCGCGACGATCACGCCCGGCGTGGCGTTGAGGACCAGGTCGAGCAGACCGGCGATCCACGACTTGCGCATGCCGGTGACCAATTCACCTGCGGTGTACTCCAAGCCGAGCAGCAACAGCAGCAGCACCACACCGATCTCGCTGGCGATGTGGATGAACTCCTCCACCTCGTGCAGCTCGATCAGCCCACCGGTGCCGAAGAGCAGACCCCCGAGCAGATAGAGCGGAATGGGTGAGAGGCCGATGCGGCCCGCGATGCGCCCGAGCACACCCAATCCGAAGAACACAGCCCCCAGCTGGATCAGCGCCAGCGTTGTTCCACTGATCTGCACGGGCTCAGCCGTCGGAGAGGATCGAAGCGGCAGCGTCGAGCCCGGCGGTCGTACCGACGATGACGACCATGTCGCCCCCGAGGAAACCGAACTCCGGTCCGGGCGAGGGGTGGACCTGACCGGCGCGCAGCACCGCGACGATGGAGGCCAGTGTCCGGGTCCGCATCTCCGTCTCGCCGAGGCGGCGGCCCGCGTAGGGCGAATCGGGCAGCACCGGCAGCGACCGGGTGCTCACACCGTCGAGATCGCGGTGTTCCTCCTGCAGTTGCGCGACGAGTCGCGGGGCACCGAGCAGGCTGGCGAGCGTGCGCGCTTCGCCGTCGGAGAGCGGGACCTGCACGGTGGTGTCGGGGTCGTCGATCTTGGTGAAGATCAGATCGGTGCCACCGTCGCGGTGGTCGACGACGCCGATGCGCCGAGCCACCTTGGTCAGCGAGAACTCTTTCCTGACACCGATTCCGGGCAGGGATGTGACTTCAACATTCATGGGATCACCTAACCTCAGCTAGGCGATACCTTACCTTCTCTTTACTATCGACACGGCCCGTCAGCCCGCGTCGAGCAATTTTCCGGCAGCCTCGAGGCCCTTGCCGGTGCCCACGACCACCACCAGGTCACCGGCGACGAAGATGAAATCGGTTCCCGGCGAAGGGGTCACCTCCCCCGCGCGGACCACCGCGACCACCGAGGCCTTGGTGCGGGTGCGCATGGCGGTGTCGCGCAGTGGACGCCCGTCGAACGGGCTGCCGCGATCGATGGCGAACTGTCTGGTCGACAGATCGTCGACACCGAGAGAGTCGGCCTTCTTCTGCACCACCTGCGGCGCACCGAGCAACCCCGCCAGGACACTGATCTCGGTGCTGGACAACGGAATCGAGGTCTTGGTCTCGGCGTCACCGGCACGGGACACGACCAGATCGACAGTGCCGTCACGGTGTTCGATCACGCCGATCCGGCGGCGGGCCTCCGCCAGCGGAAAGTCCTTGCACACGCCGATTCCCGGTAACGGCGTCACATCGATGTTCACGCCCACACAGTACGACGACCGCGCCCGTCGGTGCGGCCACCCCCGCGACGATGCTCGCCTGCCGCCGATCGTGACGCACCGCACGCCGCCGTTTCCGCCGGATCGATGGCGGTCACGACCGGGGCGCGGGCACCCGGCGGCGCACCGGTGCGGCAACAGCGATCGGCGCAACGGCTTGCGTATTCGGGCGAAGTTGTGTGTTGTTGATCGGTGACCAACACACCCGGAGACGCTTATCCACTCACGGACACGATGACCACCACGACGGCGGTACACGACGGCGTCACGGTCCTGACGGTGACCGGTGAGGTCGACCTGGCGACCGCGCCCGCCCTCGACGCCGCCATCGAGGCCATCCTCGCCGACAAGCCCGCGACCCTGGTGATCGACCTGACCGCGGTCGGGTTCCTCGCCTCGGCGGGCATGGCCACGCTGGTCGCGGCGCATCAACGCGCGGGCGAGGACACCGCCATCGCGGTGGTCGCCGACGGGCCGGCTACCAGCCGTCAGCTGAAGATGACCAGCCTCGACCAGGTGTTCGCCATGCACACCACCCTCGCCGACGCCCTGGCATCGCTGCGGTCGTGACCGCGTAGTCCACCGACGCCGACGCGCCGCATCCCGGAGTTGTCCGTGCTGCGGCGCGTCGCGTTGTGGTGGGTCAGCAGAGGCCGCGCAGCTGCTCGATCAGCTTGATCCGGCCCGCCGCGTTCTCGGCGATCGGGGTGACGTTGAGCGTGGTGACACCGGCCTCGGCGAACGCGGCGATGCGGTCCTTGACGAAGCCCTCTGACCCGATCAGCGACACATCGCGCACCAGGTCGTCGGGCACCGCGGCCGCGGCGGCCTGCTTGTCGCCGGCCAGGTAGAGCTCCTGGATGCGATCGGCGGCCTCGCCGTAGCCGTACTTGGTGGCCAGGGTGTGGTAGAAGTTCTTGCCCTTGGCGCCCATGCCGCCGATGTAGAGCGCCAGGTGCGGCTTCACGAACTCCAGCAGCGGCGTGACGTTCTCGCCGATCGCCAGCGCGGGACCCGCGTACACCTCGAGGTCGCCCAGCGACGGATCACGCTTGGCCTTGCCCGCGGCCAGCGCGTCACCCCAGACATCGTTCGCCTTCTCCGGCAGGAAGAAGATCGGCTGCCAACCCTCGGCGAGTTCGGCGGCCAGCTCAACGTTCTTGGGGCCGAGCGCGGCCAACAGCACCGGAATGTTCTCGCGCACCGGATGATTGATGAGCTTGAGCTCTTTGCCCAGGCCGGTGCCCCGGTCGGCGGGCAGCGGGATCTGGTAGTACTTGCCCTGGTAGTTCAGCTTCTCGCGCCGCCACACCTTGCGGCAGATCTCGATCAGTTCGCGGGTGCGCCCGATCGGGGCGTCGTAGGGCACGCCGTGGAAGCCCTCGATCACCTGCGGGCCGGACGCGCCGATGCCGAGGATGAACCGGCCGTCGGAGACGAAGTCCAGGCCCGCCGCCGTCATCGCGGTGAGGCTGGGGGTCCGGGTGTAGAGCTGCAGGATGCCCGAGGCCAGCTGCACCCGCTCGGTGCGCGCGGCCAGGAAGCCGAGCGCGCTCACCGCGTCGAACGAGTACGCCTCCGGCACGAAGACGACGTCGAGACCGGCCCGCTCCAGGTCGGCGACCTCGGCCGCCACCTCCTTGAAACCGCCCGAGTAGTTGATGCTCAATCCGATCCGCATGCACCCAACATAGACCCGGACCCACGGACGCACCCCGACCGGTCGGTCCGCGCCCACACCCGCTGGTCGGGCGGGGTGCGCGGGTGGGCACGCGGTAGCGTTGAGGGTGAAGCAATCCTCGTCGAAAGGCCACTCCGTCGTGTCGCAGCCCACCGTGTCACCCCAGCAGACCGCACCCTCCTTCGGTGACGTGACCCTGGAGCACTACCTGTCGGAGCTGGCCGCCAAGGTGCCCGCCCCCGGCGGTGGCGCGGTGGCCGCCCTGCACGTGGCCCAGGCCGCGGCGCTGGTCGCGATGGTCGCGCGCTACACCACCCGGGCCAAGGACGCCGAGAACCGGCCGGTGATCGACCGGATCATCGAGGCCGCCGACGCCGCCCGCGCCCGCTCGCTGGCGCTGGCCGATGCCGACGCGGCCGCGTTCACCGCCGTCGGCGCCGCCTACAAGCTGCCCAAGGACACCGACGATCAGGTCGCCGAGCGCACCGCCGCGATCAATGCCGCCCTGGTCGAGGCCGCCCGGGTGCCCGCCGCCGTGGTCGACGAGGCCGACGAGATCCTTTCCCTCGCAGGGGAACTGCTGCCGATCGGCAACCCGAACGTGGTCACCGACATCGGGGCCGCCGCCGACGCCGCCCGCGCCGCCGCGCAGAGTTCGCAGCTCAATATCGAGATCAATGTGGCCTCGCTGCCCGCCGCACTGGGTGACGATTTCGCAGCGGCACTGGTGCGGGTGGAGACCATCGCCGCACGCGCCGACGCCCTGCATGCCCAGGTCCTGCACGTCGTGCGCGGCTGAGCACAAGCCGACACTCCGATCGACCCGTAGGCCGTTACCACTTCGAGAGGTCCAGTTGATCATGGACGCCTAGACTCGGGAGACGCCTACGAGTGACCGAAGGGGTGGCGTTTATGAGAAACGCACTTCGTTTTCTGTTCGTCGCGATCATGGCGGCACTACTGGCCGCGTCCTGGTCGGGAGCCGCGTCCGCGGACCTGATCGGGGACCAGCGCACCCAGTACGGTGGCGGAACCTATGCCGAAGCGGACCTGTCCAACCACACCTTCACGGTGACCGCGAACGGCGAGACACGCGTGATGCCCGCCTCCATGGGCAAACCCGGTTTCGAGACACCCACCGGCACCTTCAGTGTGCTGGAGAAGGATCGGGCGGTGGTGTTCGATTCGCGCACCATCGGTATCCCGCTCGACGACCCGGAGGGCTACATCATCGACGGTGAGTACGCCGTGCGCCTGACCTGGGGTGGCGTGATGGTGCACTCGGCACCGTGGTCGGTGGACTCGCAGGGTAACGCCAACGTGAGCCACGGCTGCATCAATCTCTCGCCCGAGAACGCCGCCTGGTACTACGAGAACGTCGGCATCGGCGACCAGGTCTATATCCACTGGTGACGCGCTCGTCGCCCGCGCATTCGGCGAACACGGCGTCAGGGCAGTATCGTGCCCGTAATGAAATCGTTGCGGGACATTCCCTGACGGCGGATGCCTGATGAAGGTGGGGCGATGGATCGACCGGAAGCGCGCAGACCGATCGGGGCTCGACAGCAGGACCCGGGATCGGCTGGTGTTCCGCTCCGAGGTGCCCTGCCACGGCGCCGCAGCCGCGAGGCAGGCACCTCGGGAACCGGTGCCCGGCACCGGATAGAGGGTGGGCCGACCACGCCCGCGGGTATCCCGGTCGTCTCGCTGTCGGCTCCGGTGCCCGTGCGCGACGCCTTTGCCACCGATAGGCTCCCGATCGTGGGTGGGCCGATGGATCCCGGTGCGGGACAGGTAGATACGCCGTTCATCTTGCCGAACAACGGGCCCGATACCGACAAGCTGCCCATCGTCGGCGCCGGCTCCCCCGCGCCGGAACCGGCTGACGCGCAGGGCGAATGGGAGTCGTCCACTTCGGCCCGATCGGCATCGACGTGGCCCGCGTCGTCGTGGTTCGACTCGGCTCGACCGGAAACCGCTCGGCCGGAATCGGAGCGACCCGAATCGGTCCCCGAACCCGGGCGACATCGATCGGCTCGACCGGGATCGACTCCACAGGAATCGACATGGTCCGGATCGGCTCGGCCCGCGCCGGAATCGGCCTGGACCGAACCGGCGGCGCCCACGCCGGTCCGGCAGGAAGCGGCGACAGCACCGACCGAAGCTCCCGCTGCCCCGGCGCGCACGGGAGACGGCTGGGCGGATCGGTACACGGCGGAGTGGGAGCCGCGTCCGGCACCGGACTACAACGGTGACGACGAGGTCTTCGCGCGGATGATCGACCGGTCCAAGCGCAGGCGCACACCCCGGTGGGTGGCTCCGCTGGCCGCCTCGGTGGCCGGGGCGGTTCTCATCGGCGTCGGGTACTTCCAATTCGGTGGTCCCGCACCGGCTTCCACGTCGGCGAGCACCACGCTGTCCACCGTCGCCGCGCCCGCACCCGCCGTCGGGCACTGCCCGTCCGAACAGGTCGGCAGCCTCGTGCGCGGCAACGGTCCCGGCGGAACCGACAGCGGAGTATCGGCCATCATGGCCTTCCAGCACGCCTACTATGTCGCGCGGTCCGGCGATCAGGCGCGCACGCTGGTGGCCGGTGACGCCGCGCTGCCCACGGGCGCGCAGATCCAGTCGGGCATCGACACCATTCCGGTCGGCACCACGCACTGCCTCGACATCACGCCGGGCGCGTTCGCCGGACAGTACTTCGTGACGATCACCGAGTACCGGCCCGACGAGGTGCCGATCGTCTACAACCCGCAGCTGGTCGGCACGACCAAGGTGGGCGCCAAAACGCTGATCACCTCGATCGGGCCGGTCCGCTAGCTCCGGAAAGTGTTCAGGCCCTTGCCTTCTCGGCCGCGACCACCACGTGCCGCATGAGCAGCGCGGTGGTCACCGGGCCGACGCCACCGGGCACGGGGCTCAGGGCGGCGGCCTTGCCGTCGACCGAGGCGGCGTCGACATCGCCGACGATGCCACCGTCGGTTGCCTCGTTGGTGCCCACGTCGATCACCACGGCGCCCTCACGGATGTGCTTGCCGGTGACCAGGCCGATCCGGCCCGCGGCCGCGACCACGATGTCGGCGGCGGTGGTCACGGCGGCCAGGTCGGTGGTGCGCGAGTGCGCGACCGTGACGGTGGCGTTCTCGGCGAGCAGCAGCTGTGCGAGCGGCTTGCCGACGATATTGGAGCGGCCGACCACGGTGACGAGCTTGCCCTGCAACGCGATCGAGTGATGCTTCAGCAGCTCCACGACCGCCTCGGAGGTGGCGGGGACGAATCCGTCGAGGCCGGAGGCGAGCAGGCCGAGTGACAGCGGGCTCACACCGTCGACGTCCTTGCTCGCGGCGATCGCGGAGCTCACGTCGTCGAGGCTGACGCCGGCGGGCAGCGGGGTCTGCAGCATGATCGCGTCGGTGGCCGGGTCGGCGCTGCGGGCATCGAGTTCCGCGCGGATCTGCTCGGCGGTCGCGTCGGCGCCCAGATCGATCTTCTCGCAGGCGATGCCGAGCCGTTCGGCGGCCTTGCGCAGGGAGTTCACGTACCAGGCACTGGCCGGGTCGTCGTTGGCGACGACCAGCGCCAACGTGGGCGCGGTGCCCGCGTCGGTGAGCGCGGCGGCGCGCTGTTTCGAGTCGGCGTTGATGGCGGCGGCGAGTTCCTTGCCGGTCAGCGAAGCGGTATCCACGGTTGGTCAGCCTATCGGCCACCGGGTGCACCCCGAAGCGCCGGGCCGCGACGCGCCTGCCGACGGCGGGTTACCCGGACCGGACCGGCACCGGTCGTAGGGTGTCCGGCAGCTCTGCCATCAGCTCTGCCCGCATGTACGCCACCCGGAAGGTCGCGACTGTCGTGAAGATCTCGAGGCAATGGAAACAGCTCGCCGCAGCGGTCGCCGCGGTCGCGGCGGTCACGAGTGCCACGGTCGGCCCCGCCGCCGCCGAAGCGGACGTGACAGCCCTCTACAACTCGGCTCAGCGGCATTTCACCGACGGCGACCTCGACGCCGGGCGCGCCGACCTGCGCGCCCTCATCAGCGCCGACCCCGGTGATGCCGAAGCTCTTGCCCTGCACGCCATCTGGTCGCATCACGCCGGCGACGCGGCGGCGGTGAACGAGGCGATGCAGCGATTGGGCAGTCTCGATCCCGCGATGGCGGCGGGGACGCAGCGGGTGCTGCACGCGGTGACCGCCGCGGTGTCGACGCTGCCCAATCCGCTCCCCTCCCTCATCGGTCCCCAGACCGGCATCGTCGTGCTCGGGTACGGTCTGCTGCCCGACGGTGCGCTGCGCCCGGAACTGGAGAACCGGCTCACGGCCGCCTGGTTGCAGGCCGTCGCGGCGCCGTTCTCGCCGGTCGTCGTCACCGGCGGCAACCCGCAGAACGGGATCTCCGAGGCCGAGGCGATGCGGCGGTGGTTGATCGGGCGTGGGTTGCCCGCCGATCGGATCCATGTCGAGGACCGGGCCGGGTCGACGGTGCAGAACGCACTGTTCAGTACGAAGCTGCTGCGCGATCTCGGCGCGAACAGTGCGGTGGTGGTGACCTCGCCCAACCATATCCGGCGGGCGGTCGCGGACTTCATTGTCGCGGGAACGAATGTGGTGGGGGCTATGACGTCGTTGGAGCAGTTGGTCTCGCAGCTGCCGCCGCCTGACCGTGGTGCTCAGCGCGGGATCTATCTCGACGCGACGCGGACGTTCGAGCTCGACAGTTCGCGCTGACAGGCTGATCGAGGCGTACGAAACCACCTTGGTGTTTTGTGCACCACGGAGGTATTGGGCTGTATTTTTGGAGCGCTGGCGCGCTCGAGCGCGGCCCCTGGAGGGCCGCGAGTTAGCCACCGGTGCTCGCGCTTCGCGCATGCGCACCGGCGGCTAACTCGCGGCCGGGCCGCTACGCCGCTTCGCGGCGGACCCTCCTCGAGGTCGGGTCGTGCGGGGCTGGGAATGCGGTCATGGCGGACTCGAGTAGTGCCGTGTAGCTGGGTGTGCGGTAGGTGGCGGACTCGAGTGGCGCCGTGTCCTGGGAGTGCGGTAGGTGGCGCACTCGAGTAGTGCCGTGTGACCGGAATGCTGACATGGTGGATTGGGGGGATTCGCAGCTGGTTTTTGGGGCGGGCACAATCGGCGGATGGGTATTACCGGGTCTGTTGATGTAGTTGCTGCTTTGCGGCGGGCGGGATGTGTGTTCGCCGAAGAGGAGGGCGCGTTGCTGATCGAGGCGGCGGCTGCTGATTCGGCGCGGCTCGATGAGCTGGTGGCGCAGCGGGTTTCGGGGGTGCCGCTCGAATATCTGTTGGGGTGGGTGGAGTTTCGTGGGATGCGGGTCGGGGTGCGGGCGGGGGTGTTCGTGCCGCGTCAGCGGACTGCGTTCCTGGTCGAGCAGGCGCTGCGGGATGTGGCGGCGGAGTCGGTTCGTGTCGTCGATCTGTGTTGCGGTTGTGGGGCACTCGGGCTAACGGCTGCCACGGAACTGACCGGGCGTGGATGTTCGGTCGAGTTGATCGCCGCGGATATCGATCCGGTGGCGGTGGCGTGTGCGCGCGAGAATCTCGCTCCGCTGGACGCACCCGTGTACGAGGGTGACCTCTTCGACGCGCTCCCCACCGAACTGCGCGGGTGCGTCGACGTACTCCTCGCGAACACACCGTACGTGCCGAGCACCCGCATCGCCGATCTGCCGCCCGAAGCGCGCGAGCACGAGCCACTCGTCGCACTGGACGGTGGCGACGACGGTCTCGCGATCTTCCGCAGGGTCGCCGCGGGGGCGGCGCACTGGCTGGCACCCGGCGGCTCGGTATACGTGGAAACCGGGACGGGGCAGGTGGATTCGGCGCTGGCCGTGCTTCGCGAGCACGGATTGGCGCCCCGGGTCGAGCATTCCGAGGAGTACTACGCCACGGTGGTGATCGGCACCCGCCGGGACTGAGCAGACACAACGATGCCCCCGCCGACCATCGGGTCGGCGGGGGCATCGCGACGGCTACTTACGTCCGGTGAAGTGGTCCATCGAGTGGTACACGCCGACCGCGTTGAGGTACAGATCGCGGATCTTGATCGGCAGCAGACCGGTGAGCGCGCGGTTCATCCGCGAGGTCCACGGCAGCACCACCAGGGCGCCACCGTTCTTCATCTCCCGCCACGAGGTGTCGACGACGTCGTTCTGCTCGAGCATGGGGGTGAACAGGATGCCCTTGGCGCCGTCGAACATGCCGGTGTTGATGTAGGTGGGACAGACCGTTGTCACCTTCACGTGGTCGTGTCCGGCCTGCTCGAGCTCGAGCCGCACCGAATCCGACCAGCCGAGCGCCGCCCACTTCGACGCCGCGTACACCGCCATGCGCGGGTTGGCGACCAGACCGGCCGAGGACGCGATGTTGAGGATGCGGGCCTGACCGGCACCAGCCACCATGCCGGGCAGGAACTCGAGGGTGACGTACATCGGGGCCAGCGAGTTGATCGCCATGGTCTTGTCGATGTCGGCGCGGTTCTCGGTTTCCCAGAAGTAGGTGTTGCCGCGCACGATCCCGGCATTGTTGACCAGGATGTCGATGCCGCCGATCTCCTTGCGGACGGCCTCGCCGTTCTCGCGGATGGAGTCCTGCGACGACACGTCGACCACGTACTGATGCACCTTGCCGCCCTGCGCGGACAGCTGTGCGGCGGTCTCGCGCAAGGCGATCTCGTTGATGTCCCACAGCACCACCGCGTCGGCACCCTCACGCACCGCGTGCTCGGCGAACAGCTTGCCAAGACCCATGGCGGCGCCGGTGACCAGCACCCGCTTGCCCGCGACCGATTCCATCTTCATGTGCTACCTACCCCTGCTCGTTCGTGCGCGCTACTTCTGGCGCAGCGTCTTCATGGCACCGAGAACCAGCGTCATCGTCTTGGCCCACAGCTGCTCGGACATACCGGGCAGCGGCCCGATCGGCAGCACGCGCTGCACCGCGACGGTCTGGGTGTCGACGTACTTCAGCAGGCCCTCGGGGCCGTGGCGACGGCCCTGACCCGAGATCCCGAGACCACCCGAGGGTGCGTCGATGCTGCCCCAGGCGGCGGCGAAGCCGTCGTTGACGTTCACCGATCCGGCGTTGATCCGTGCCGCGACCTCGCGGGCCCGGTCCACGTCACGGCTCCACACGCTGGCGTTCAGGCCGTAGGCGGTGTCGTTGGCCGCCTCGATGGCGTCTTCATCGGAGTTCACCTTGTAGACCGAGACGACCGGACCGAAGGTCTCCTCGCGGTAGACCGTCATGCCGGGGGCCACGTCCACGAGCACGGTCGGCTCGTAGAAGTAGGGGCCGAGGTCGGGGCGGGGGCGGCCGCCGGCGAGGACCTTGGCGCCCTTGGCGACCGCGTCGTCCACGTGGGCGGTGACGGTGTCGAGCTGACGCTGGAAGGTCAGCGAACCCATGTCGCGGCTGTAGTCGAGTTCGCCGCCGAGCGACATGTTCTTGACGTTGCCGACGAATTCGGCGACGAACTGGTCGTAGACCGAGGCGTCGACGTAGATGCGTTCCATCGACTCGCACAGCTGACCGGCCGAGGAGAAGCACGCGCGCACAGCCACTTTCGCGGCCTTGGACACGTCGGCGTCGGCGAGGACGAGCAGCGGGTTCTTGCCGCCGAGCTCGAGCGAGTAGCCGATCAGGCGTTCACCCGCCTGCTGGGCGATGGTGCGGCCGGTGGCGCTGGAACCGGTGTAGTCGACGTAGTCGGCGCGCGCGATCACGTCGCCACCGATCTCGCGGCCGCGCCCGAGCACCGCCTGCCACAGCCCGCGCGGCAGACCCGCGCGCTCGGCGGCGTCGATGGCCCACAGGGCCGACAGCGCGGTCTGGTTGTCGGGGCGCGCGATCACCGCGTTGCCCGCGATCAGGGCGGGCAGGGCGTCGGAGGCCGACAACGCGAGGGGGTAGTTCCACGGCGAGATGACCGCGACGACGCCCTTGGGGCGGTTGTGCACGTCGACGGCGGTGAGCACCGGGAGCACACCGCGCGGCTTGCGGTCGGCCAGCAGTTTGGGGGCGACGGCGGCGTAGTAGCGCGAGTTCAGCGCGACGTCGGCGACCTCGTCGAAGGCGTGCGGGCGCGACTTGCCCGTCTCGGTCTGCACGATGTCGAGCACCGTCTCCTGCTCGGCGAGCACGATGTCGTGAAAGCGGCGGATGATCTCGACGCGCTGCTTGACCGGCACCTTGGCCCAGTCGCGCTGCGCGTGCCGGGCGACGGCGAACGCGCGGTCGATATCGGCGATCGAGGACTGGGGCAGGTCACCGATCTTGTGGCCGGTAGCGGGAGCGAAGACCTCGACCGACGGTGCGCCACCGGCGACGGCCCGGTCGAACAGAGGCTTGACCAGCGTTTTCGGCAGCGCGGTCGGTTCGGCGGTCAATTCGGGGGCGGTCGTCATTGTCGGCCCTTCTCCTCACCAGGTGGTCGCGCGGTGCAGGCGCGGATATTCGGCTATTTGCTGAACACTGGTGTTAGATTAATGCGTGGGCCCGGGTTCGTGTCAAGCTTTCGGCAGCGAGTTCGCCGACGGAGTGGAGGTGCGATGACCGAGGAGGCGACGTCGGTGCGTCGCGGTAGGCCACCGCAGACCCAGGAGCAGGCCGAGGAAGTGCGCGCCCGGATCGTCGAGGCGACCGCGGCGGTGTTCGCGCGCAATGGTTCGCGCGGGTTGAGTGTCGCCCAGATCATCGAGCAGGCCGGTCTGGCGCGCCCGACCTTCTACCGGTACTTCAGCAATGCCGCCGAACCGTTGCGCGCGGTGCTCGACGCGAGCAACGACGGGCTGGTCGGTGGGATCAGCGCGGCGCTGGCCGGGACCGACGAGCCGGTGCAGTTGGGCATCCGGCTCATCGACGCCTATGTGGACTGGGCGCGTGGGCACGGTGCGATGCTGCGGCCGTTGTTCGCCGAGTTGCACGATCCGGGTTCGCCGGTGTCGGCCTATCGGGAACGCGCGCTCGACGACATCCGCGATCTGGTGCGCAAGACGTTCGGCGAGCTCGGCCGTACGGTGCCCGCGCCGCTCGATCTGGACGCGGCGCTACATGTGTGCGAATACGTCGTCTACCGGCTCACGGCCGATGCCGAGCCGGGCAGCGATCCTGACCCGATCCTGGTGTCGGAGGCGAGGGTGACCATGATCCGCATCCTGCTGGTCACCCTCGGCACCCGCGACGACCTCGCCTACGCGATGGAACTGCCCGGTCTGTTCCCGGATTCCTGAGTACGCTGCGGGCGGCTCGCCGCGACGAGCGCGACCGACAGCAATGCCGCACCGAGCCAGCCCATCGGCGACAGGCGTTCGGCGAGCACCAGCACCGCCAGCAGAGTGCCGGTGAGTGGCTCGAGCAGGGCGAGCAGGGCGCCTGTTCCCGCACCGACACCGGTGAGACCGCGGAAGTACAGCGTGTATGCGATCGCGGTGGGGAACAGTCCGAGCGCGAGAATCGTCACCACCGAGCCGGGGGCGAGATCGACGGTTCGTGTGGTGAGAACGGCCGGGACTGCGAGCACAATCGCGCCGATAATGAATCCGACTCCAGTGGCGGTCACCGGGTCCAGGCCCGGCACCTCGGCCGCCGAGACCAGTGTGAGCAGCGCGAACGCCGACGCCGCGGCGACGGCGAGCGCCGCACCGAACAGCACACCGGAACCGCCCGCACCCGGAGTTCCGACGAGCAGGACGAGGCCGAGGAGTGCGAGGGCGATGCCTGCCGCGCGGCCTGTATCGAGGCGTTGTCGGCCGGTGACGTATTCGAGCCCGGCGACGATCACCGGGGACATGCCGATGGTGAGCAGGGTCGCCAGGCTCACCGACGACAGCGCCACGGCACCGAAATAGCAGCCCTGGAAAACCGGCGCGAGCAGGGCGATCGCGGCGATGCGACGCCAGGCTGGTCCACCGCGCGGTATCGCGCGCCGGGTGAGCACGCACAGCCCGAGCAGCAGCAGGCCGCCGACCGCCAGCCGCACAGCGGCGACCGCAACCGGTGACAGTCCCGTCCCGCGCTGGACCACGGTGCCGAGCAGTCCGCCGGTCCCCCACAGGACGCCCGCGAGAACGAGTTCGGTGATGCCTGCCCGGCGCAGTGCGGTGGGCCGGGACGCTCGCCCGGCAAGAAGAGAAGACATGAAAGCTCCTGCGACAGAAGGAATGAGTGGTCGCGAGAAGCGAGGTGCGGACATGCGGAACCGCTGTGCCGTCGACCCGACGGCGGGGGCCTGCCGACCCGCGCGGCGCGCGGGGGGGGGCACCTCGCTCAGGAGGTGGGCGGCGGGGTGCAGCGGAAACGCGGGTTCACCCGGCCGAGGGTACTCCACACACAATCTCCACATTTGGCGACGCAACCCTCCACACCCGGTCGCTAGGGTCGCAGCATGGAACTCAGTGGGGGTACGGCGCGGCGGGTCCTCGTCGTCGACGACGAGGTGACGATCGCCGAGTCGGTGGCGGCGCGTTTGCGCGCCGAGGGATTCACCGTCGACCTGGCGCACGACGGTCCGGCGGCAGTGGCCGCCGCGGCGGCGGGGGAACCGGATCTGGTGGTGCTCGATGTGATGCTGCCCGGCTTCGACGGTCTCGAGGTGTGCCGGCGGATTCAGGCCGAGCGTTCGGTGCCGGTGCTGATGCTCACCGCGCGCACCGACGAGACCGACCAGCTGATCGGGCTCGGTGTCGGTGCCGACGACTATCTGACCAAACCGTTCTCCATGCGGGTGCTGGCCGCCCGGGTGCACGCGCTGCTGCGGCGGGTGGACCGGGCCACCGAACGCGGCGACAGCAGCATCGTCGTCGGTGATCTGCGGATCGATCTCGCCGAGCGCCGGGTGTGGCGGGGCGAGGCCGAAGCACGGCTCACCCCACTGGAATTCGATCTGCTCACCCGGTTGGCGCAGCGGCCGCGTGCGGTGCTGGCCAGGGAGCGGTTGCTCGAGGACATCTGGGACTGGTCGGACGCGGCGGGCACCCGGGCGGTGGATTCGCATGTGAAAGCGTTGCGGCGCAAGCTCGGTGCCGACCTCATCCGCACCGTGCACGGTGTCGGCTACGCCTTGGACGCGCGATGAGCGTGCCGACCGCACTGGACCGGATCGCCGACCGGTTGCCTCGCCCGCTCGACCCACTGCGCTCGATCAAGCTCAAACTCGCTGTGCTGATGGTGTGTTCGGGTGCGGTGGCGTTCGCCTACTTCTGGTTCCGGATCGGCTGGTTGCCGACGTTCACCACCCTGACCGCCATGTTCATCGCGTTGGTCACCTCGCAGATCCTCGCGCACGGCATCACCCGGCCGCTGCGCGAGATGACGGCGGCGGCCCGGCGAATGGCCCAGGGCGACTACAGTTTCCGGGTGCGGGCGTCGTCGCGGGACGAAGTGGGCCAGCTGGCGACCGCGTTCAACCAGATGGCCGCCGATCTGGCCGCCGCCGACCGGCAGCGCCGCGATCTCATCGCGAATGTGTCGCACGAATTACGCACACCGGTCACCGCGCTGCACGCCGTACTCGAGAACATCGTCGACGGGGTGAGCGACCCCGACCCGGCCACCCTGCGCACCGCGCTGGCACAGACCGAACGGCTCGGGTTGCTCGTCGCCGAACTACTCGACCTGTCGAGCATCGAAGCGGGGGCCAGTCCCCTGGATCGCGAAACCCTCCCGCTGGCAACACTTCTGACAGAGGCCATTGCCGAGGCCGAGGTGATGACGGCCGCGCTGGGTCGCGGGGTGCGGTTCACCACGACGGTCGAACCGGCCGACGCGGTGGTCCTCGGTGACCGCTCCCGGCTGCACCAGGTGCTGTTCAACCTCCTCGACAACGCCGCCCGGCACGGGCCCGCAGGCGGTGAGGTGCGCGTGACCGCCCGCGCCGATGCCGACACGGTGGTCCTCGAGATCCAGGACGACGGCCCCGGCATCCCGGAAGCCGACCGCGCCACCGTCTTCGACCGTTTCACCCGGGGCGGGCGCACCGACGGCGGCGGTACCGGGCTCGGCCTCGCCATCGCCCGCTGGGTCGTCGACCTGCACGGCGGCACGATCGCGGTGGCCGACCCCGGCTCGCGCATCCGGGTAGTCCTGCCCACTTCCTGACTCACCCACATCACCACCCCCGACCACTGGTCACGGGGGCGGACGAGCACACCTATTTTCGAGGGGAAACATGACGAAATCGACCACGGAACATTCCGGTGAGGACAACGAACTTCCCACTGC
Source organism: Nocardia sp. GTS18 (assembly GCF_013839555.1). Lineage (NCBI taxonomy): Bacteria > Bacillati > Actinomycetota > Actinomycetes > Mycobacteriales > Nocardiaceae > Nocardia > Nocardia sp. GTS18. Next base: position 82,536 of record NZ_JACBIU010000022.1, read on the forward strand.
CACGGCGAATCCGGCGGGCTCTGCCGGGGCAGGTGCGGATCGCGGAGACTCTCCCGCACCCGCCACACCCAAGGGCCGAGTCGAGCCGAGCCCAGAGGCCGGCCCCGCCGCCATCGCCGGGCCGGACACCGGCCGATCCGAGGCGACACCCGATGCCGCCCCACCCGGCGCGAAGGAGCAGAGCGGGCTCGGAGCGGCGACGCACCACGGCGCCGATTCCGGCGATTCGACCGCGAATTCTGTTGTCCCCGCGATCATCGCTCAGGCCGCCGCCACCACGGCGCTGCTCTCCCAGAAGGGCAATAAGCCGTCCGATACCGCGCAGTCCGGTGATTCGGACACTGCAACTGCCGATTCCGGCGCTGACACCACCGCCCAGGCGCGCGAACCTGTCCAGTCCGATTCGACCCCCGCACCCGATAGGGCCGCGCCCAACGGACCACCTGGCCCCCTGACCAAGCCGACGACACCGACGACGTCTCCCGCCGACCGGTCGGCATCGGGCACTTCTACTCCCCCGTCCTGGACGTCCGGCTGGCAGGCAGCCGCCGTGGAACCGATGTCGCCCATCCGGCACACGGCAGCACCACCACGTCCCCCGACCCCACCGCGCTGGCGCCGCGTCGCCCGCCCGTCCGGTGTCCTTCCGGCCGCTGCGCTCGTCGGCGTCGTCGGCGCCACGGTGATCCCCACCGACCGCCCCGGCATCGGCTGGCTCCTCACCGGCACCGCCATCACCGCCGCCCTCTGGGCCGTCGACCAGCGGGCGCGCAGAAGTACCACGCGAATGTCGGAGCGAATTCCTGCTGCGCCCGAGGGCCGTTCAGCGAATCGCGACGAGAAGCCGGCGGCAGCCGCCGACACGACGACGGCACCGAGCGTGACCGGCACCCGAGTCGCCCACGACTCCCCGACCGAGCAGACGAAGGCCATCACGCCCTCGATGCCCGCCACCGCGACGCCCAGCGCACGACCGGATACATCTACGAGCGCAGCCGCGGAATCAGAGGCCGACACCAACACGGCCGCGCGCGCGAGCACCGAGATTCCTGCGGGAGCCGGTGCGAATGCGGGCACGCGCCCGGGTGACAGCGCAGACGCCGGCCCGATTGCGAGTGCGGAATCCGGTGCGAGTCCGCGCGGAAGCGTCAGTCCGAGCATCAATGCCACACCGAACCCGGCAGCCGCCGCGAGTCCGGCAACCGGTGCGGGTGGGGTGACGGCTCCTGAGGTTGTGGCTGCTGGTGGGGACAGCGGGATTGCCGGGGCCGGTGCGGGTTTCGTTGGTGCGGGACGCTGTCTCGTATACACATATGACGCTGCCGACGAATCGTGAGGGGTACAGCGCGGTGTGAGTGGTGTGAGTGTAGGAAAAGGTGACCGGCTGAGTAGGA
>NZ_JACBIU010000023.1:0-83226 GCF_013839555.1 Nocardia sp. GTS18
ACCCCTCCCCACCTGGCCACAGCACATGCCCCGCTGAACCCGCCACCCTTCACCGAGGCAACCTCCTGGCAAGGCGGAGGGATCGCCGCGCCGCGTCGGGACCGCAGGCGCTCCAACAATCCTGTCGGACCCCTTCCTTACTCTGCTGTCCGTGCCCGACCCTGTACTCCCGGCCGCGCGGCAGCTGGCCTTCGACGAGCTCGATACGCCGTTGTATGCCACCACTTTCGTCGTCGTCGACTTGGAGACCACCGGGACCAGCCCCGACGGTGATGCGATCACCGAGATCGGGGCGGTGAAGGTGCGTGGGGGAGAGGTGTTGGGGGAGTTCGCGACCCTGGTGAATCCGGGGTACGAGATTCCGCCCGCGATCGTGCAGATCACCGGGATCACCACGGCCATGGTGTATGCCGCGCCGCGGATCGAGGCGGTGTTGCCGGGGTTTCTCGAGTTCGCGGCGGGGGCGGTGCTGGTGGCGCACAATGCCAGGTTCGACACGGCTTTTCTGAAAGCCGCTGCCGCGCGCCAGGACATCCCGTGGCCGAACCCGCAGGTGTTGTGCACGGTGAAGCTGGCGCGTCGGGTGCTCACCCGCGACGAGGCGCCGTCGGCGCGGCTGGGGGTGCTGGCACAGATCCTCGGTGCGTCGACCACGCCGACGCACCGAGCTCTCGACGATGCCCGCGCCACCGTCGATGTGTTGCACGCGCTGATCGCCCGGGTCGGTAATCAGGGTGTGCAGAGTCTGACGGAACTGCTCGACTACCTGCCCGGTGTCACCGGAACTCAGCGCGCCAAAAGGACATTCGCCAACGATCTCCCTGCCGCGCCGGGTGTTTATCTGTTCCGCGGCCCGTCCGACGAAGTCCTCTATATAGGGACGGCGGTGAATCTGCGCCGCCGCGTGCGCAACTACTTCACCGGTTCGGAGACGCGTGGCCGCATGAAAGAGATGGTCGCGCTGGCGCAACGGGTCGACCACGTGGTGTGCGCGCACGGACTCGAAGCCGGTGTTCGCGAGCTGCGACTGCTCGCCGCCCATGCCCCGCCTTACAACCGCCGTTCGAAGTTCCCCAAGCGTGGCTGGTGGCTCACTCTCACCGATGAACCCTTCCCACGCCTGGTAGCCGTTCGCACGCCGACCCGAATTGCTCTCGGCCCGTTCAACTCTCGCGCCGACGCCGTAGACGTCGGCCTGACCATCGCCGAGTTCGCGGGTCTGCGCACGTGTGCCACCCGGCTCACCCGCGCCGCGAAACACCTGTGCCAACCAGCGATCGTCGGCGGATGCCCGGCCGCCAGCGCCGACGGCTCGGACGCCGACGCCTACGCACCCGCCGCCCATTCGGTTCGCGATCTGCTCACGGGTCGCTCCGACACGCTCCTGCGCGCCATGCTCGAACGCATCGAAACCTATTCCACGGCAGAGCATTTCGAGGCAGCAGCCCGCCTGCGCGACCGCACCGCCGCTGTGGTCACCAAGCTGGCTCGCACGCAACGACTCGCTGCCTTGGCCCGCCTCGCCGAACTGATCATCGCCCTTCCCGACAGTGCGGGCGGCTGGGAATTCTCCGTCATCCGCCACGGCCGCCTCGCCGCCGCAGGCGTAGCCCGCCGTGGCACCCCACCCATGGCGGTCGTCGATCAAATCGTGGCGGCCGCGGAAACAGTCGTGCCCGACCTCGGCGACGCACCACCGACCGCGGACAGCGCGGATCGGCCGCTCGTGTTCGCCGACGACGTACCCCCACTCCTCGGTGCGCCGCCGGAGGAGGTCGGGGTCATCGCGCGCTGGCTCGCCAAACCGGGCGCCCGGATCGTCCGGACCAGCGACGGGTACTGCGAACCGCTGCACGGCGCCGCCCGCTGGGTCGCCTGGGCGCAGCTGGCCCGGGAGGCGGCGGAAGTGCGGTCCGAGCAGGAGCAGTATCTGGCGGAGCGGTGATCGCCCGCCGGGTCGAGGGGAACCCGCAGCAGGGGAGGGCTGGGGTAAACAGTGGTGTTCGGCCGACCTGTCCGAGACACACCGGTCCCGTCCTGGATCATGGTTGGTGGTGTTGTCGGTGGAAAGGACTGGTGGCGGTGTTCGTGAAGGTGTGTGGGTTGACCACCGAGGAGCAGATCGACTGGGCGGTCGAGCTGGGCTATTCGGCGATCGGTGTCATGGTCACACCCAAGAGCAAGCGGTACCGCAAGCCTGACCAGGCTCGTGCCCTCGCCGACTACGCGCGCGGTCGCATCACCACCTTCGCGGTCGCCCTGGAACACGCGGAAGTCGCCGAGGTCGCCGACGCCTTCGACATCATCCAGCTCTACCGCTGGGCCGACCTGCCGAACCTGGCCTTCTGCTCCTCGACCCCGCCCGCACCCGAGCAGACCAGCGAATACTTCTTCTACGACGCCAGCGCGGGCAGCGGCGTCTTCGAGGAGTTCCCCGACTGGGTGCGCGCCCAGCCGGGACGGGTGGTGCTGGCCGGTGGCCTCGACCCGGACAATGTCGCCGACGTCATCGCCCGCCACCGTCCCTACGGCGTCGACGTGTCGAGTTCGCTGGAAACGGCACCGGGTGTGAAGAGCTACGACCTCATGCGACGGTTCAAAGCGGCCACCGAGCGGCCCGAAGTTCTAGGCTGATCCCATGATTACCGCGATCGTGCTGATCCAGGCCGAGAACTCTCGCATTCCCGAGACCGCACAGGCGCTCGCCGATACCGCAGGAGTCGCCGAGGTGTACTCCTGTGCAGGCGATGTGGACCTGATCGCGATCGTGCGGGTGCGCGATCACGAGCGCATCGCCGAGGTCGTCACCGAGGGCATCGACAAGGTCGAAGGGGTGGTACGCACCACCACCCACATCGCCTTCAAGTCGTATTCCAGTGCCGACGTGGAAGCCGGATTCTCGCTGGGAGAGTAGGGCTTTCAGTTGTCGTCGAGGACCTGGGTGAGTTCGGCCCAGGTCTGCAGCAGCTTCGCCGACGCGCCGCTGTCCACCGCGGCAGCGGCGCGTTCCATCGCTGCCGAGAGCGCGGCATCCAGGTCGAGATCGACATCGCCCACGCCACGTGACAGGTCGTAGGCGACGATCGCCGCGGCCGAATTCAGCAGCACCGCGTCCCGCACCGGGCCGGGCGTCCCGGCGAAGACCTCCCGCGCGATCCGCGCGTTCTCGGCCGCATCGCCGCCACGCAACTCGTCGAGATCGACGCGGGGAATGCCGAGCGCGGTCGGGTCGAGCACCGTCTGCTTGACGCGCCCACCGCTGACCACCCACACATCGGTCAGATCCGAGGTGGTGATCTCGTCGAGCCCGTCGCGCCCGCGCACCACCAGCGCACTGGCCCCACGCTGGGCGAACACGCCCGCGATCGCCGGCACCAGATCAGCGAACGCGCACCCGATCAGCCCCGCGCGCGGCTGCGCCGGATTGGTCAGCGGGCCGAGCACGTTGAACACGGTCGGGATGCCGATCTCCTTGCGCGCCGCACCGGCGAAACGCAGCCCCGAATGGAACAGCGGCGCGAAGCAGAACCCGATGCCCGCCTCCCGCACCGACCGCGCCACCGATTGCGGACCGAGCGCCAGCTTCACCCCGAGCGCCTCGAGCACGTCGGCGCCACCGGCCTTCGACGAAGCGGCCCGGTTGCCGTGCTTGACCACCGGCACACCCGCCGAGGCGACGACCACCGACGACATCGTCGAGATGTTCACCGAGCCCGATCGGTCGCCGCCGGTGCCGACGATGTCGACCGCGTCCCCGTCGACGTGCACCAGCCGCGCGTGCCCGAGCATCCCCGACACCATGCCCGCCAGCTCGCTGGGCGTGGGGCCCTTGATCTTCATGGCGACGCCGAAGGCCGCGATCTGGGCGGCGGTCGCGTTGTCGGTGAAGATCTCGTCGATCACCCAGGTGGTGTCGTCGGCGGCCAGATCGCCCCCGTCGGCGAGGGTCCCGAGCACCTGGGCCCAACTGCGCACGCTCATCTGCTCTGCATCTCCGTTTCGACGACGGGCGCAACGTGGTTGCGCTTGCGCAACCACTGTGCGCTCGATCGGCAAGTTTAGGCGGCCGGACGTGGCGGCTGCAGCGCGTCCCACCCGTCGGCGACCCCGTCGTGGCGTTGCGCGAGGCCCGCCATCCGCGAGCGTTCCTGCGAGATCGTCAGCGGGTCGAGCAGCTGTACCCGCTGCAGCAGCACGGGCACGAGATCGTCGGAGACCCCGCGCACCGCCTCGGCGCGCTCGTATCCGTCGTATCCGGCTATCTCACAGGCCTCGTCGATGCGATCGGCGGGCAGCCGCAGATGGTGCCGCAACACCGCCTGCGCGCCGCGATCGAGATCGACGGCCCGGTCCAGCGCCACCGAGGACGCCTCGGCATCGTCGAAACTCGACGCGACGACGACCAGATCCTCGCGCGTGGGATCGAGCCCACCGGGTTGCCCACCGAAGAGCCGCCGCCACATCCGCACTACGACCATCGTCGCCTCCTCGTCTCAGCCTATCCACATCCAACGCTGTCACAATGGGTTGTCACGCGACGAGTCGCCAACACGCCGACGGTTGCTTCGGACCCCCTCTGTACGTGGGTTTTCCGGTCCGCGCGACAAACTTTCGTACCCGGGTACAGCTGTCGTACTACGAAGAGTCATACTTACCCCGTGACGACCGCAGTAGGCACCCCAGGATCGGCCATTACTCAGCGTGTGCATTCGCTGAACCGGCCCAACATGGTCAGCGTCGGAACCATCATCTGGCTGTCGAGCGAGCTGATGTTCTTCGCCGGCCTCTTCGCCATGTACTTCGTTGCGCGCGCGCAAGCGCACGGCAACTGGCCCCCGGAGCCCACCGAGCTGAACCTCGCGCTGGCTGTTCCGGTGACGGCCGTGCTGATCGCATCGTCGTTCACCTGCCAGATGGGCGTGTTCGCCGCGGAGAAGGGCGACGTGTTCGGCCTGCGCCGCTGGTACACGATCACCCTGCTGATGGGTGCCTTCTTCGTCGCCGGTCAGGCGTACGAGTACTACCACCTGGCGCACGAGGGCACGACCATCGCGGGCAGCTCCTACGGCTCGGTCTTCTACATCACCACCGGCTTCCACGGTCTGCACGTGATCGGCGGTCTGATCGCGTTCGTGTTCCTGCTCATCCGCACCACGCTGAGCAAGTTCACCCCCGCTCAGGCCACCGCCGCCATCGTGGTGTCCTACTACTGGCATTTCGTCGACATCGTCTGGATCGGGCTGTTCGCCACGATCTACTTCGTCAGCTAGCCCGCGGGCACACAAGCTTTTGCACAAGTCGGTTCCGTCTACTCCAAAGGGACTACAGATGAGTTCATCTCCCCCGTCGGCCCCCGAGCCCGCAGGCGCCGGTCAGGCTGCCAAGACGCGCAAGCAGCGTCGTGCCCGCCGTCGTATCGCGGGTGCGCTCGCGCTGATGGTCGGCCTCGTCGGAGCCGGCTTCCTGGCGAGCGCGCTCACCCCCGAGCCGCAGATCGCCACCGCGAACGAGGACCAGTCCGCGCTGATCCGTGAGGGCAAGCAGCTCTACGAGACCTCGTGCATCACCTGCCACGGTGCGAACCTGCAGGGTGTGCCCGATCGCGGTCCGAGCCTGATCGGTGTCGGTGAGGCCGCGGTCTACTTCCAGGTTTCCTCCGGCCGTATGCCGATGGTGCGCAACGAGGCCCAGGCCATGCGCAAGCCGGAGAAGTTCGACGCGCATCAGACCGACGCGCTCGGCGCCTACGTCGCCGCCAACGGCGGTGGCCCCTCGGTGATCCGTGACGCCAACGGTGAGATCGCCCAGGAATCGCTGCGCGGCGACGACATCGGTCGCGGTTCGGAGCTGTTCCGTATGAACTGCGCGTCCTGCCACAACTTCACCGGTCGTGGTGGCGCGCTGTCGGGCGGTAAGTTCGCTCCGCCGCTCGAGCCGGCCAACGAGCAGCAGATCTACGACGCGATGCTCACCGGCCCGCAGAACATGCCCAAGTTCTCCGACCGGCAGCTGACGCCGGAAGAGAAGCGCGACATCGTCGCCTACGTCAAGAATTCCGCCGAGGAGAAGTCGCCCGGCGGCTGGGATCTCGGCGGTTTCGGTCCGGCGACCGAAGGTCTTGCCATCTGGGTCATCGGCATCACCGCCACCGTCGGTGCGGCCATGTGGATCGGTTCCCGCACGTGATCGGGCAGGTCGCGCTCGGCGCGTCGGATAGGACACAGTCATGAGTGGACAGGAGCGAAGCGACATGGGTCGCGAACCCACCGAAGACGAACTGGACGCGATGTCGCGTGACGAGCTCGTCGAACTCGGTACCGCGCGAGACGACGTCGAGGTCGTGTACCGCAGCGAGCGCTGGCCGGTGCCAGGCACCCGGGCCGAGAAGCGTGCCGAGCGTGCCGTCACGTTCTGGTTCGCCATCTCCGGTCTCGCGGCCGCCGCGCTGATCGGTGTCTTCCTGTTCTGGCCGTGGGAGTGGAAGGGCAAGGGCGACGAGGGCCACGAGGCCTACTCACTGTTCACCCCGCTCATCGGACTGACCTTCGGCATCTCGGTGCTGGTCATCGGTATCGCCGTGGTGCTGATCCGCAAGCGGTTCATCCCCGCCGAGATCTCGATCCAGCAGCGCCACGACGGCCCGTCCGACGAGGTCGAGCGCCGTACCCTGGCCGCCGAGCTGCAGGACGCGCTCGAGACCTCCACCCTCGGTCGCCGCAAGATGATGCTCGGCACCGCCGGTGCCGGTGTCGGTGTGCTCGGCCTCGGTGCCGCGATGGTGTTCATCGGCGGCATGATCAAGAACCCGTGGGCGAAGAAGGACAAGTCGCCGCTGTGGGTGTCGGGCTGGACCCCGGACTACCCGGGCGAGACCATCTACATCCGCCGCGACACCGGCCGCCCCGACGACATCGTCCTGGTGCGCCCGGAGGATCTCGACGCCGGTGCGATGGAAACCGTCTTCCCGTGGAAAGAGAAGTGGCGCGGGGATTCCCACGCGACGCTGCAGTCGCTGCGCGGCATCCGTAACTCCGTGATGCTGATCCGGCTGCGCACCGAGGACGCCGAGAAGGCGATCAAGCGCAAGGGCCAGGAGAGCTTCAACTACGGCGACTACTTCGCCTACTCGAAGATCTGCACCCACCTCGGCTGCCCGACCTCGCTGTTCGAGCAGCAGACCAACCGGATCCTGTGCCCGTGCCACCAGTCGCAGTTCTCGGCGACCGAGTGGGGTAAGCCGGTCTTCGGTCCGGCCGCCCGCGCGCTGCCTCAGCTGCCGATCACCGTCAACTCCGAGGGCTTCCTGGTCGCCGCGGGCGACTTCATCGAGCCGCTCGGCCCGGCCTTCTGGGAGCGTCGTTCATGAGTGCTGGAGATATGGCCGCTAACCAGGCCAACGAGATGGACGAGCGGTATCGCGCCGCCGCGTTCGTGAAGCGGTCGATCAACAAGGTCTTCCCGACCCACTGGTCGTTCCTGCTGGGTGAGATCGCGCTCTACGCGTTCATCATCCTGCTGCTGTCGGGTATCTACCTGACGCTGTACTTCGACCCGTCGATGGCGCACGTCGTGTACGACGGTGCCTACCAGCCGCTGCGCGGTGTCGGCATGTCGCGGGCCTACGAGACGACGCTGAACATCTCCTTCGAGGTGCGCGGTGGTCTGTTCGTCCGCCAGATCCACCACTGGGCAGCGCTGCTGTTCGCGGCGTCGATCATCATCCACCTGTTCCGCATCTTCTTCACCGGCGCGTTCCGCAAGCCGCGTGAGGCGAACTGGGTGATCGGCTCGCTGCTGCTGATCCTGGCGATGTTCGAAGGCTTCTTCGGCTACTCGCTGCCCGACGACCTCCTCTCGGGCACCGGTCTTCGCGCCGCGTTCTCCGGCATCACCATCGGTGTCCCGGTGGTCGGTACCTGGCTGCACTGGCTGATGTTCGGCGGCGACTTCCCCGGCGACATCATCATCCCGCGCCTCTACATCGCGCACGTGCTGCTGCTGCCCGGCATCATCCTGGCGCTGATCGGTGCCCACGTGGCGCTGGTCTGGTACCAGAAGCACACCCAGTTCCCCGGCCCGGCCCGCACGGAGACGAACGTGGTCGGTGCCCGCATCGTCCCGGTGTTCGCCGCCGACCAGGGCGCGTTCTTCGCCTTCACCCTCGGCATCGTCGGCATCATGGGCGGTGTCCTGCAGATCAACCCGGTGTGGAACCTCGGTCCGTACAACCCGTCGCAGGTGTCGGCGGGTTCGCAGCCCGACTTCTACATGATGTGGACCGACGGTATGGCGCGTCTGATGCCTGCCTGGGAGCTCTACCTCGGCCGGTACACGATCCCGGCGGCGTTCTGGGTCGCGCTGGTCATGGGCCTGGTGTTCACGCTGCTGATCGCCTACCCGTGGATCGAGAAGCGCCTCACCAACGACCACACCGCGCATCACAACCTGCTGCAGCGTCCGCGCGACGTGCCTGTGCGCACGGCGATCGGCGCGATGGCCATCGCGTTCTACGTGGTGCTCACGCTGTCGTGCGTCAACGACATCATCGCGCTGAAGTTCGACATCTCGCTGAACGCGACCACCTGGATCGGTCGTATCGGCCTGCTGCTGCTGCCGCCGCTGGCGTACTTCATCACCTACCGGTTCTGCATCGGCCTGCAGCGCAGCGACCGCGCGGTACTCGAGCACGGCATCGAGACCGGTGTGATCAAGCGGCTGCCGCACGGTGAGTACATCGAGGTGCACCAGCCGCTGGGTGGGGTCGACGCACACGGCCACGCCATCCCGCTGGAGTACCAGGGCGCCCCGGTGCCCAAGAAGATGAACCGCCTCGGTTCGGCGGGCAAGCCGGGTACGGGCAGCTTCCTTCGCCCCGACCCGCGCGCCGAGGGCCAGGCCTGGGCCGAGATCGATGAGGCCGAGGAGCACAAGATGCTCGGCGCCCTCGCCGAGCACCAGGCTCGCACCGGCAACGGTGACCACAGCGGTCACTGATCCCGCGAACAACGAAGGCCCCGAGTCGGTTTCGACTCGGGGCCTTCGTCGTATCTCAGAGGCGCGGTGTGCGGCGGTGGGATTCGATGGCCTCGAACTTGGCCAGGTTGTGACGGGCGTCGGCCAGGGCGTCGTGCGCGTCGTCGGGGATGGGCGGCAGTTCGGGGCTGCCGTGGGCCACCCAGTGCTGACGCAGTTCGTTGGTATAGCGGGGCATGTTCTTGGGCAGCGCGGTCATGTCACCCCACAGCTGGCACAGCGCCACATGGTCGTAGGCGCCGACCCAGGCCCACAGCTCCGGATACACACCGGGCCGGGGCAGGAAGAACTTGAACAGGTCGTCGCGGATCTGGGCGCGGCTGCGATACAGCGGCGAACCGGCCGGTGGCAGCTTCGGCAGCACATTGCGGCGCACCCACGGCCCGGCCCGTCCGGCGTCGAATTCGGTGGAGACGGCGTAGTACTCGCGTCCGTCCTCGCAGACGACACCGATCGAGATCAGGTCGATCGTGACGCCGTCCTCGACGAATTCCGAATCGTAGAAATATCGCAGGGAGATCGCCTCTTCGTGCCGGTGGGCGCCCGTCCCGTCCGGCGCGACGAGGCGGGCGGACCCACGATGAATTGAGTGAAACCCTATGCGGGCACTTCGCGCGCAGTGCGCAGGGGTAGCCGCTGGGGTCCGGTCGGCCCGTCGCAGGTACGCCGGATATTCGCCGGCTTCGGTGAGTCCGTATTCTGATCTGGTGACCTGGACCGTCGACGTACCGATTGACCGCCTGCCGGAACTGCCGCCGCTGCCTGACGATCTGCGCAGGCGACTGGACGCCGCTCTGGCTCGCCCCGCCCTGCAGCAGCCGTCCTGGGACGCCGACGAGGCCACCACGATGCGCACCGTGCTCGAGAGCGTGCCGCCGATCTGCCTGCCCGCCGAGGTCGAGGACCTCAAGGCGCAGCTGGCGCAGGTGGCGCGCGGCGAGGCCTTCCTGATGCAGGGCGGTGACTGCGCGGAAACCTTCGCCGACAACACCGAACCCCACATCAGGGGCAATATCCGCACCCTGCTGCAGATGGCTGTCGTGCTCACCTACGGCGCGAGCATGCCGGTGGTGAAGGTGGCCCGCATCGCCGGTCAGTACGCCAAGCCGCGCTCGGCCGACATCGACGCGCTCGGCCTGAAGTCCTACCGCGGCGACATGGTCAACTCCCTGGTCGCCGACGAACAGCTGCGCCGCCACGACCCGTCACGCCTGGTCCGCGCCTACGCCAACGCGAGCGCCGCGATGAACCTGGTCCGCGCCCTCACCAGCGCCGGCACCGCCGACCTGCACCGCCTGCACGACTGGAACCGTGACTTCGTCGCGCAGTCGCCCGCCGGTGCACGCTACGAGACCCTCGCCGAGGAGATCGACAAGGGTTTGCGATTCATGGCGGCGTGTCAGGTCAACGACCCGAGCCTCAAGACCGCGCGCATCTACGCCTCGCACGAGGCGCTCGTGCTCGACTACGAGCGCGCGATGCTTCGCCTCAGCGAGAGCGAGACGGGTGAACCGCTGCTCTACGACCTGTCGGCGCACTTCCTGTGGATCGGTGAGCGCACCCGTCAGCTCGACGGTGCCCACATCGCTTTCGCCGAGTTGCTTGCCAACCCCATCGGCCTGAAGATCGGCCCGACCACCACCCCCGACCAGGCGGTGGAATACGTCGAGCGGCTCGACCCGAACAACGAACCCGGCCGGCTCACCCTGGTGGCGCGCATGGGCAACGGCAAGGTGCGCGACGTGTTGCCGCCGATCATCGAGAAGGTGCAGGCCACCGGCCACCAGGTGATCTGGCAGTGCGACCCGATGCACGGCAACACCCACGAGTCGTCCACCGGGTTCAAGACCCGTCACTTCGACCGGATCGTTGACGAGGTGCAGGGGTTCTTCGAGGTCCACCATGCGCTCGGCACGCATCCTGGCGGCATGCATATCGAGCTGACCGGTGAGAACGTCACCGAATGCCTCGGTGGTGCGCAGGACATCTCCGATCTGGATCTCGGTGGACGGTACGAGACTGCGTGCGATCCTCGGCTCAATACTCAGCAGTCGCTGGAGTTGTCGTTCCTGGTGGCGGAGATGCTGCGGTGAAGATTTAGGGGTTTTGCGCCCAAACGGTATTGGGCTGTGTTTATTGGAGCGCTGGCGCGCTCGAGCGCGGCCCCTGGAGGGCCGCGAGTTAGCCACCGTTGCTCGCGCTTCGCGCATGCGCAACGGCGGCTAACTCGCGGCCGGGCCGCTTCGCCGCTTCGCGGCGGACCCTCCTCGAGGTCGGGTCGTGCGGGGCTGGGAATGCGGTCATGGCGGACTCGAGTGGTGCTGTGTGGCTGGGGGTGCGGTAGGTGGTGCACTCGAGTGGTGCTGTGTGGCTGGGGGTGCGGTAGGTGGTGCACTCGAGTGGTGCTGTGTGGCCTGGGGGTGCGGTAGGTGGTGCACTCGAGTGGTGCTGTGTGGCCTGGGGTTGCGGTAGGTGGTGCACTCGGGTCGTGCTGTGTGGCTGGGGGGTGCGGTAGGTGGCGCACTCGGGTCGTGCTGTGTGGCTGGGGGTGCGGTAGGTGCCGGACTCGAGTGGTGTCGTGTGGCTGGGGGTGCGGTCATCGCGGACTCAGGTGGATCTTGGGGCGGTCAGCGGTTGCCGCGGCCGGGCTTTTCCTTGTCGTCGTCCTTGTCGGGCTTGTCCGGGGCGCGATCTCTTCAAGGTAGGGCGGTGAGCGATACGACGCTGCCCGCCTCCACGTTCGTGTTGATGCCGGGGACCTGGCCGATGACCAGGGAGCTGTCGGAGTCGGTGAGGGATTTGACCTCTACCCGGAGGCCTAGTTGTTGCAGTTTGGCGCGGGCGTTGCCGACGTTCTGACCCATTACGTTGGGGACCTTGATCGCGTTGGAGACGAGCAAGGTGACGCTGTCGCCGGACTGCAGGGTGGTGCCGACGGCGGGGTCGGTGCCGATGGCCTTGTCGCCCTCGATGCTCTTGTCGAACTGCACCTTCACCTCGCGGACGGTGAGTCCGGCCTTGGTGAGTGCCTGGGTGGCTTCCTCGGTGGTCTTGCCGCGCACATCGGGCACGTTCACGGGCTGGGAGCCCTTGCTGCGGTACACCTTCACCTGCGCGCCCATCGGCAGCACGGTGCCGGGGGCAGGCTCGACCCTGGCCAGTGAGCCCTTCGGGGCGGTGCTGGCCGCTTCGCCGCTGTCGATGGGTTGCAGGCCCATATCGCGGATGGCGGCGTTCACGGCGCTGATCTGGTCGCCGGCCTTGATGTCCTCGGGGACGCGCGGTTTGCCGTTGGAGATCAGCACGGCGATGGTGGAGCTCTTGGTGACCCGTGAGCCCGCCGACGGGTCGGTGCCGACCACGCCGCCCACGGGGATCGTGTCGGATGCCTTCTGCCGCAGTACCGTCTCGAATCCGGCCTGTTCCAGCACGGCAACGGCCCGCTCGCTGTCCATGCCGGCGATCGGCGGCACCGCCGTGTAGCGGCCGACGCCGAGCCACCAGCCGCCGATGCCGACCAGCAGCGTCAACGCGGTGACGATACCCACCCACACCAGGCCGGTGCGGCGGGTATGGGTCTCCGCCGGGACGAACGGATTGTGCACGGGGGCGGGCGGATTGGCGTGCTCGTCGAGTCGCGGCCGTTGCGCGGTGACCACGCGGGTGTGCTGTGGCTGGGCGACCGGACGCGGCGGTGCGGGTTCATGCGGGGCCGCAACGGGATTCGCCGCGGCCACGGGTGCGCGAAAGGCCTCGCTGAGATGCTCGGCCGAATCACGGGGTGCCGGAACGCGATACGGCGGCAGGCTCAAGGTCATCGCGACGGCTTGCAGATTGGCCGCCATCTGGTTGGCGTCGGCGAAGCGCTTCGCGGGGTCGCGGGAGGTGGCCTCGGCGACGAGGGCGTCGAATTCGGCGGGCACACCGTCGATGAACTGACTCGGCGCCGGTACGTCGTTCTCCACGCGCTGATACGCCACCGACAGCGAATTGTCGCCGGTGAACGGCACGCGGCCGGTGAGCAGTTCGAAGATCAGGATGCCGAAGGAGTACACGTCCGAGCGCGCGTCGGCGGTGCCGGTGGTGACCTGCTCCGGCGACAGGTAGGCGGCGGTGCCGAGGATCACGCTGGCGGAGGTGGTGTTGGCGGCGGCCACGGCGCGGACCAGGCCGAAGTCGGCGATCTTCACCTCGCCCGCGTCGGAGATCAGCACGTTCTCCGGCTTGATGTCGCGGTGCACCAGACCCGCGTCGTGCGCGGTGCCGATGGCGCGCAGCACCGGTTCGGCGACGGCCCGCACGGCGTGCGGTGGCATCGGGCCGCGTTCGCGCAGCAGCTCGCGAAGGGTGCCGCCCTCGACCAATTCCATGATGAGGAAGGGGTATTCGCCGTCGACGCCCTGGTCGTAGACCGCGACGAGCGATGGGTGCTTGAGTTTGGCCACCGCGCGCGCCTCGAACTCGAAGCGGCTCAGGAACTGGGGGTCGCTCGCGAACTTGGGGTCCATCACCTTGATGGCGACGGGACGGTCGAGCCGGGTGTCGGTTCCGCGGAACACCATCGACATTCCGCCGCGCGCGATCGGCGCGTCGATGCGATAGCGCCCTTCCAGCATCTGGCCGATCACAGGTTCCTCCGGCGTACGACAAACTGGCCACGGTGGTGCGGCCCCCACGATCGTAACCGGGTGCGAGGGCATGCCCGCCGATGGATGCGCCGCGTCACGTACTACCGTTGTGCGGGTGAGTGCCTTCCCCTGCAGCGACGACGTGCTGCCCGACACCGAAACCCTCGTCTCCCTGCCCGAGGCCGCCGACATACTCGGCGTCCCGGTGACCGCGGTGCACCAGATGCTGCGCGATCGCCAGCTCCTCGCGGTGCGCCGGGGCGGTGTCGCGGGCATTCCGTCCCGCTTCTTCGACGACAACGACGAGATCGTCCGCATGCTGCCCGGCCTGATCACGGTGATGCGCGACGGCAAGTACAGCGACGAGGACATCCTGCGCTGGATCTACACCGAAGACGACTCCCTGCCCGGCCGCCCGGTCGACGCCCTGCACGGCCCGCTGGCCCGCGAAGTCGTCCGCCGCGCCGCCGCCGAACCCTTCTGAGGACTTGCCGCCGACGGTGCGCGCGCCGCTGAGCAGCGCACCGAGCGGAGCGCGTGCCCGGGGGGACGCACCGTGCCGGACCAGTTTGTCCTGCAGGGTTTTCAGGTCGAGCGGAATGCCGCGACCGAGTGGCGGCGTGTGGTGGTGAAACCCTTGGCGGCGACCATGATTCGGCGGCGGCTCGGGACGGTCGCGCGGGTGGCGAAGACCTGGAAATCGGCCGCTTCGATCTGATCGAGGATCTCGGCGTAGAGGATGGCGGCGGTCCGGATGGCCGGACGCACCCGGGGGGTCAGCAGGTCGATGCCGGGGACCGCGCGGCGGTAGATGTCGCGGTTGACGGCGATCAGGTGCGCCAGAGCGCGGCGCGTCGGCGGATCCGTGCGCCCGGTGGCCCGGCAGGCACGCAGTCGCGTCTCGTCGACGCCGAAGGCGGCCAGTTCGTCGGCGGGCAGGTAGATACGGTCGCGATCGAGGTCTTCGGCCACATCACGCAGGAAATTGGTGACCTGGAACGCCTCGCCCAACGCGGCGGCAGCGGGTTCGGCCTCCGCCACCGGAACCACGGTGCCGAGCACCGGCAGCAACTGCAGACCGATGGCGGCGGCCGACCCACGCATGTACTCGCCCAACTCGGCCATGCTCGCGTAGCGCCTGCGGTGAACGGTCGTACCGGGGACGTCCATGCGCATGGCATCGAGGAACGTCCAGATGTGGTCGTGCGCGATGTCGTAGCGGGCGATGGTGTCGGCCGTCGCGGTGATGATCTGGCGGCGCCGCAGGTCGGCGGTGTCGATGTCGCCCTGCTCGATGGCCAGCCGGAGCTGCTTCTCGACCAGATCGAGGTGCTGAGCGGGGGAGATGCCACCGCTGACAGGGGCGAGGCGGCGATCAGGATCGTGTACGCCTGGGGCGAGGCTCGACGGGAGGGTTCGCGGCCTCGCCGGAGTCCGGTCGGCCGGGTCCAGGATCCACGCGGGGTCGTCGGCGTGGTCGACGATGTCGTCCACCATCCGCGCGAACGCGTACAGCGCGTGCACGGCCCGGCGCCGCTCCGGGCTCAGCAGGGCCGTGGCCAGGTAATACGTGCGTCCGTGCTCGGCGGCGATGCGGCGACAGGTCGCGTAGGCGTCGTCCAGCGCGGTGGGCACACTCATGCCGCGACGGGCGGTGCGTGTTCCTTGGCTATCGCGCGGGAACTGGCCGAACGCAGGTGCAGCGGGTCGACATGGCGCAGCGACACCGCGGCCACCACGGCGGCGAACGTCGCCAGCGCCACGTGCCAGAAGTTGTAGAGGCCGATCGAGCCATCCGGCTGGAACACCAGCATCAGCCAGGTGCAGATGCCGACCAGCCACTGCAGGGTCACCGTCGACAGCGCGAAACCGGCGGCCAGTGCGAGCGGCCACGAGTAGTACCAGGGCAGGGCGGCGGGGGAGAGCAGCACGATCGCCACGAACGCGACGATGATGCCCATCACGGCCTCACGCTCGCTGTGGCGGAACCGCCACCAGGTCGCCACGAGCAGGACCACCAGCGCGACCTTGCACAGTTCGCGGGTGATGGACAGGACCGAATCCAGCGACCACGGCGTCACCCAGGTGACCATGTGCGCGAGGATGGTCGGCAGCGACAGCCAGTTGATGATCTTGTTCGAGCCCTGCAGCGCGGTCACCCAGCCGAAGCCGACCCCGGCGATCACCGATGCCGCACCGAAGACCAGGGCGAACACGCCGATGCCGATGCCGGCGATCTTGGTGAACACGAGCAGTGGATGCGGCATATCGGCCGACGGCCGGGCCGCGTCGGGATGCTTCAGTTCCTCGGCGAGACCGGCGTCGGAGTCGGCGCGGGCCCGGCGTTCGGCCGCCCGCCGCTCCTTCTCGTGCAGGATCCAGATCCACACCAGGAACGGCAACGCCACGCCTGCCGTCGCCTTGATCGCTACGCCGATGGCGACCACGACGATGCCCGCCACATGATGACGTTCGAGCACGAGGGCGATACCCGCGCACATCAGCCCGACCATCAGCATCTCGTTGTGCACACCGCCGATGAGGTGCACGAGCACCAGCGGATTGAGTACCGCCAGCCACAGCGCCACGGTCGGTTTTCCGCCGAGGTGCTTGGTCAGATAGGGCACCGCCCACACCATCAGCGCCAGGCCGGGCAGCATGACGAAGCGCAGCGCGATGGTTCCGGCGATCACATTGTCACCGGTGAGCGTGGTGATCGCGCGGCCCATCAGCAGGAACACCGGCCCGTACGGCGCGGTGGTCGTGGTCCACACGGGGCTCACATTGTCCAGCAGCACACCGGGATTGGCGACGGGACCCACCTGGTAGGGGTCGAAACCGTCGCGCAGGAGTGCACCCTGGGCGAGATAGGAGTAGGCGTCGCGACTGAACATCGGGGCCGCGAAAAGCAGTGGGGTGATCCAGATTCCGACGATCACCCGCAGCTCGTTGAGCGTGACCTTCGGCTCACCGTTGCCGATGAGCGTGCGGCCCAGGCGCACCCATGCGGTGATCATCAGCAGCACACCGGCCCAGATGACGATCATCGAGAGGGCGTAGCCGTGGCCGAATCGCAGCCACGACAGGTGCAGCGCCTCGAGCAGTGGATCGCGTTTGCGGACGGCGCCCGCGCCGAAACCGCCGAAGGTGATCATGATGGCGCCGAAGAATCCCATGAAGGCCGCGTGGCCTTCGGGGCTCCGGGCGAAATCGCCGACAGTGCGCAGCCGCGACCGGACGCCGGGATCGGTCCCGGCGGGCAGATGGCGCTGCGGTTCGAGGGTGCGCGTGGTGTCCATGGGGCCTACGGTCGTCTCGGGGGGCGGCATCTTCGGTCGGTCCCCCCGGATGGTCGGCGGTCGCAACCGCGAGCTGATAAGTCGGCCGTCAGTTTACGGCTTCAGTTCCGAACACTAACCCGGTGGTCGCTACCGGTGTGCGCCCGGCTGCCGGTGATTCGCGCCGCCGCGAGTTCGCCCGACAGCAGCGTGGTGGGCACCCCGACCCCCGGAGTAGTGCCGCAACCTGCGAGAACGACATTGTCTACGCCCCTTGGCAGGTTGCGTGGACGCAGCGGTCCGGTCTGCCGGAAAAGGTGTGCCACCGAGAACGGTGTGCCCGCGATCATGCCCTGGGCCGCCCAGGTCGCCGGTGTGTCGAGGTGATCGACGCGGAAGTACTCACCGATACCGGTGTAACCGCGCTGCTCGAGCGTCGCGAGCAGTTCCCGCAGGTAGGCCGGGCCGATGCGGTCCCAGTCCAGCGGTGCCGAGGTCAGGTTGGGGCACGGCGCGAGCAGCGACAGCGGCTCCCAGCGGCCGTCGGTACGGTCGACGAACTGGCCCGGGTCGCTGAGCGCGGGCCGCGTGAGCAGCAGCGACGGGTCGCTCATCAGTTTGCCCCGGCCCTTGCCCGCGGCGATCTCGCGGAAGGTCTGTTCCCAGGCGGCCCCGAATTCGATCGTGTGATGGGCCTGCACCGGCCACCGTGCGGCGACCTCGGCGGGCACGGTGCCGTGCGCGACGACGGCCGACGGCGAGGCCCGCAGTCCACGCCGGTTGCGCAGCCCGAAGCGGCGGATCGAGCCGAGGTCGGCGGTGATGACCACCGCGTCGCAGGCGAAGCTCCGCCCGTCGACGGTGCGGACGGCCTCGGCGTGGCGGGCACCCGGTGACGCGGTGCCCTTGGCGGTCGCGTACTCGATGCCGGTGACCTCGGTGCCGAGCTCGAGGCGCCCGCCCGCGGTGGTGAAGGCCTCGGCCAGCGCAGTGGTGATGGCCCGCATTCCGCCCTCGGGGAAGTACACCCCGAGACAGGTGTCCATGTTCGGGATGGCGCCGTAGACGGCGAGGGCTTGGTCAGGCGCCGTTCCCGCGTAGAGCGCCTGGAAGGTGAAAAGCCTGGTGAGGCGCTCGTCGCGGAGGTACGAACGCACCCGCGGCCCGAGTTTGCCGAGCCCGCCGAGGCGCACCACCCGGGCCAGTGCCGACCGGGCGGCCGGTGTGCGGACCATGTCGAGGGGCGAATCGAAATCGGCGTTCATGAATTCGTCGAACTCGGCCTCGTACATCCGGCCGAGCCAGTCGCGCAGACGCCGGTACCCGCGTGCCTCGCGGGGCCCGCACGCGCGGGTCACCTCGGCCGCCATCTGCTCGGCGTCGTCGAAGACCCGGATGTCGCTGCCGTCGGCGAAGCGCGCGTGATAGGCCGGAGTCAGGCGATGGATACGCAACCCGACGTCCTCCCGGGTCTGCCCGACCGCCGCGAGGGCGTTGTCGATGGTTTCGGGCAGCGTGAGAACCGTTGCACCGCTGTCGATCTCGTAGTCGGCGAAGCGGTAGCGGCCCACCCGGCCGCCGGGGTGATCGGCGCGCTCGAGCACTGTCACCTCGAGCCCGGCACCCCGCAGATGCAGCGCGGCGCCGAGCCCAGCCAGACCGGCCCCCACGACGACGACATGATTCGTTTGTCCCACAACAGTTTTCACAACGTCCTCAGGCGGTACGGCGAGTGGCGGCCAACGCCATATCGTGCAGCAGATGCTTGGCGGCGGGGGTGGCGGCGCTGTGCGCGATGGCGGCCAGACCCGTTTCGGTGAGCTCGGTGATACGGCGCTCCACGTCGTCGACGGCGCCCAGGTCGATCAGTACCGCGCGCAACCGGTCGACGGCCTCGTCGTCGAGGTCGGTGCCGAGGCCGGTGCGGATCAGCGCGGCCGATTCCGGGTCGGCGCGACGCAGCGCCTCGGCGATGAGCACGGTGCGCTTGCCCTCGCGCAGATCGTCGCCCGACGGTTTGCCGGTGACGGCCGGATCGCCGAACACCCCGAGCAGGTCGTCGCGCAGCTGGAACGCGATACCCACATCGGTTCCATAGGTGCGCAAGGCCGCGACTAGGGCGTCGTCGGCGCCTGCCAGTGCGGCACCCAGGTGCAGCGGTCGTTCGATGGTGTAGGCGGCGGTCTTGTAGCGGTTGATGCGCAGCGCGGCCTCGACCGACTCGTCGCCACCGGCCTCGCCGTTGATGTCGAGCAGTTGCCCGCCGAGCACTTCGGTGCGCATGCGCGCCCACACCGGCGCGAACCGGGCGAAGGACGCGGTGTCGAGTCCGGCCGCGTTCACCAGGTCGTCGGCCCAGGCCAGGGCCAGATCGCCGATCAGAATGGCGACCGCCGACCCGTACGCCTCGCCGTCACCGGACCACCCGGCCGCGCGGTGCCGATCGGTGAAGTCGATGTGCACCGTCGGGAAGCCACGCCGGGTGCGTGAGGAGTCGATGATGTCGTCGTGCACCAGTGCGCAGGCCTGCACGAGTTCCAGCGATGCGCAGGCCGTGAGTACCGAGGCCGCCTCGGGGGCGGACGGGTCGCCACCGGCGCCGAGCCAGCCGGTCCAGGCGAAGCCCGGCCTGGTGCGTTTGCCGCCGCGCACCACGAACTGTTCCAGCGCCTCGGCCGCGTCGACGAACACCGGACCGAGCGGTTCGACGATCTCGCGCCTGCTCGCGAAGAATTCCGTGAGCACCTGTTCGACCGCCGCGACGAAGGCCGGTGTGCCGGGGGTGAGCGCGACGAGGTCGACCGAGGTCAGCACGTCGGCGGCGGACCGGGAGAGCGGGGTACCGATTCCGGCGGACAGGGCGGCCTCCAAATGGCGAGCGTCAGGATCCGATGACGCACCCTCGCGGTGCGTGCACAGCGTCGTCTCGACGATACGCGGGCCGCTCGGAGGATCAGCGGGCGCACAGGGCCGCTGCGACCGATCCCACACCCGGCGTTTCCTCGGGTCCGGGGCTCCTCGGTCCGTGTGTCCATCCGGCTTGACATTCTCCGCTCCGAACAGGGGATTTCCCCTCGGCGGGTGCCGCGGCCTGCGCGGTTGTGCCCGGCGGGGACGTGTCGTGACCGGTATCGGAGTTCCCCGGTCGGCGCCGTAGGCCCGGAACGTCCCACTAGACTGAGCCGGTGACTTTCGACAGTGGACGGGGACGTTCGACCCCCGATCGGCCCGCCAAGCAGCAGTCGATCGTCTCGAACACGCCCTCGGTGGTGCAGAGTCTGCGCACCCATTCGGGCACGGGCGTGCCGTTTTCGGTCGAGTTCAACCCGCCCCGCGACGCGGCCGGCGAGGCCAGGCTGTGGCGCGCGGTGCGCGAGTTCGAACGCATGCACCCCGCCTTCGTGTCGATGACCTACGGCGCGGGCGGCTCCACCCGCGACCGCACGGTCCGCATCACCGGTGCCCTGGCGCAGGAGACCACCCTGCTGCCGGTCGCCCACCTGACCGCCGTCGGCCACAGCATCGCCGAACTACGCTCGCTGGTCGGTTCCTACGCCGACTCCGGCATCTGCAACGTCCTCGTGCTGCGCGGCGACCCGCCCGGCGACCCGCTGGGTGAGTGGCGCAAGCATCCCGAGGGGGTCGAGTACGCCGAGGAGCTCGTGCGCATCGTCCGCGATCTCGGCGACTTCCACGTCGGTGTCGCGTCGTTCCCGCAGGGTCACCACCGCTCACCCGACCTGGACCACGACACCCGCCACCTGTGCGCGAAACTGCGTGCGGGCGCGGAGTATTCGATCACCCAGATGTTCTTCGACGTCGAGCACTACCTGCGCCTGCGCGACCGTGTGATCGCCATGGACCCCGTCGAGGGCGCCAAGCCGATCGTCCCCGAGCTGATGCCCATCACCTCCCTGCGCACCGTCGCCCGCGCCGAGGAGCTGTCCGGCCGCCCGGTGCCCGCCGACATCGTCGCCCGCCTCACCCGCGCCGCGGGGACTGGCCCGGAGGAGGACCGCGCCGCCGTGCGCGCCGAAGGCATCCAGATCGCCACCGAAATGGCCCAGCGCCTCATCGACGAAGACGCCCCCTGCCTGCACTTCATCACCCTCAACTTCGCCAAGGCCACCAGCGAGGTCCTCACCAACCTCGGCTACGGCGTCACCGCCGCCCCTCTCAGCGCCTGACCGGCAGCTGGACGAGGCGGCTTCTCGCTTCGGCGCTTCGTCAGCGCCTCGCAGCGGCGAGGGTCTGCCAGGTTCGTTCCCAGTTGCGGGTCATGGCCGGGTAGACGATGAGGTAGCGGAAGGGCTTGATCAGGGCCATGTAGAGGCGCCCGAGGCGGCCGTTGGGTTCGACCAGGACGGCCATCTGCAGGTGGTAGCCGGTGTCGTCGGGGACCCAGCCCAGGTGCATGACGCCGTGCATGGTGCCGTTGGCGATTTCGGCGGCGTACTCGTTGTCGAGGACGTAGAGGCTGGTCAGCGGGCTGTCGCTGTCGTCGGGGGTCGGAGTGTCGCGCAGGTCGGCGGGGAGGCGGTCGCGCAGGGAGCCGACGCGGGTGCCGGTGCCCGCCGATTCGTCGTCCCAGCCGAAGATCTCGCCCAGTTTCCAGCGGATCTTGAACAGCACGCCGCTGATGCCCGAGCTCTCGGATGCCTTCTCCGCCTGGAGTGCCGCGAGGAAGGCGGGGAAATCGTCGGGGCCCGCGCCGGGGGTGCGGAACTGCCAGACGTCTTCGGTGTCGAAACCGCGCGCGATCTCGTGGATGCGCCACGGCCTGGTGGTGTGTGCGGAGGCGGGGAGTCGCATGGGATGACCTCGATCTGTACGGGGGCGTATAGCGATTGAGACTACCGCTGTTGTACGCCCCCGTATAGGTCTGTTCGCCAGTGCCGTCGCACACTCCGGCTACGCGGCCAGTGACCCCCGCAAACCCCACGCCCCGGCCAGCAACCGATGCGATTCGAGCCGGTCGGCGTGTGCGTGGGTGATGGTGGTGACCAGCAGTTCGTCGGCGTCGCTCACCCGGCGCAGGGCGTCGAGCCGTTCGACCACGGTGCCCGGTGAGCCGACGATCTGGGCGGCCAACCGGTCTTCGACCAGGCGGAACTGGTCGTCGGTGAGCGGGGCGGCGGTGGCGGGATCGAGGTACTCGCCCGCACCCGCTCCGCTGCGCACACTGTGCACCCAGTGCCCGTAGGTGCTGGCGTGCCTGCGGGCGGTGTCGTCGTCGGCGGCCACGACCACGTCGGCCGACACGATGACGTACGGCGCGGCGAGCACCCGCGACGGCCGGAACGCCGCCCGATACGCCGCCACCGCGTCCAGCGCTGTCCCGGGCGCCACGTGGTAGGCCGCCGCGAACGGCAACCCCAACCGACCTGCCAGTTCCGCGCTCTCCCCGGCGGAACTGCCGAAGATCCACAGCTCGGTATCGATACCCTCACCCGGAACCGCGTGCAGCGCGACACCGTCGGAGGTGGTGTAGGTGCCGTCGAGCAGGGCGCTGATCTCGGCGACCTGGTCCGCGAAGTCCAGTGATCGCGCGCCGGGCTGCTGCAACGCCTCCAGGGAGGCGAGGAACTTGGACCGATCGAGGACCCGTCGCGGGTCGAACGGTGGTGGCACGACCACTCCGTCACGCACCTGGGTGCGTCCGACGACCGCGTCGAGCACCGGCCGTCCGCCCTTCGCGGTGGTGGTCGCGGCGCCGTACTGGGTGCGTCGGTGTCCGGAGCGGCCGAGGCCGAGATCGAGCCGGCCCGGGTGCAGCGCGTCGACAGTGCCGAACGCCTCGACGATCGACGCCGAGGTGTGCTGACCCACCTGCACCGCGCCCGTGCCGACCCGAATCCGGTCGGTGGCCGCCGCGACCAGTCCCAGCAGCGTGAGCGAGGCGGAACTGGCCACCGACGCGAAATGGTGCTCCGCCAACCAGAACCGGTGATAACCCCACTGCTCGGCATGCCTGGCCAGATCGATGCTGTTGCGCACCGCCGCCGCGGCACTCGAACCCTCGCTGATCGGTGCCAGATCGAGGACCGAGAGCGGCACACTCATGATCTCGGATCCTGTTCTCCCGCTTCCACCGCCACCCGCAGCCGGTTCTCCCGCGGGGCCACCGGGCAGGTGGCGTAGTCGGTGAAGGCGCACGGCAGGTTCACCGCCCGGTTGAAGTCGAGGGTGACAGTGCCGTCGGCGGCCACCGCGCCGATCGCGAGCGAGCGTGCCGCCGGGTAGGTGGTGATTCCGCTGGTGGCGTCGGTGAACAGCACCTTCAGGTCGTCCGGGGTGCCGAAGGCCAGCAACGCTTCATGGCTGTCGCCGAGGCGGAACTCGATGATGCCCGCCGCCGGGTGGTGGTGCTCGAGCCCTTCGACCACCGCGCCGGTGGTGACGGTGCGTGGCTGTTCGAACGGGGTGAAGCGGCCGCTCACCACCCAGCGCGGGTCGGCGGGATAGGCGGGCACGCCGGTGAACGCGACCAGGGTCGGTGCGGCCGGATCGTGTACGCGAACCGCGAATTGCCCGGAGCGCCGGATCACTTCGAGGACGCGCTCCTCGTTGAACACGCTGATTCCGGGCGCGCCCTCGCCGGGTTCGAGGATGCGGACCCCGGCGATCCGATCGCCCTCCACATCGAGCCGGTCGGCGGGCTGGGCGGTGACGAACACCTTCTCGTCGGTGACCCACCAGGTGCCTGGCACGCCGTCGAGGCGTTCGGGACGATCGGTGAGCCAGTGCAGCCCGGCGAGGCTGAGCCAGCCGAGCGGGTCGCGCAGCCCGTCCTCGCGGGCGTGGTGCCAGCGCGCCCAGTCGTCGGCGAAAGTGGTTGTGGTGTCGAGGTTGTCGATGGTGACGGTCATGACGCGCGGGCTCCTTCGGTGACGGTGCGGTGACGGGGGTGGCGCAGACCGAGGTGGTCGCGCAGGGTCGTGCCGGTGTAGGTGGTGCGGAAACTGCCTCTGTTCTGCAGTTCCGGCACCACGGAGTCGACGAACTCGTCGAGTCCGCCGGGAGTGAGGTGGGGGACGAGGATGAATCCGTCGGCCGCGTCGGACTGCACGTAGTGGTCGATCTGCTCGGCCACCTGGGCGGCAGTGCCGACGAACTGCTGACGGGCGGTGACCTCGATCACGAGTTCTCGGATGCTGAGGTTGTCCGCCTCGGCACGTTCACGCCACGCCTCGGCCACGGCGAGTGGGTCTTTCGCGTGCCTGACCCGGCCACGGGTGATCTCGGTTGCCGGGTCTGGTTCCACGTCGGGCAGCGGGCCGTCGGGGTCGTATTCGGAAAGCTCTCGGCCCCAGACCTGTTCGAGGAAGGCGATGGCGGTGGCCGGGCTCACCTGCTGATAACGGATGTGGCGGGCCCGCTCGTGTGCGTCGTCGGCGGTGTCGCCGAGGACGAAGGTCGCGGCGGGGAAGACCAGCAGCTCATCGGGTGTCCGTCCGTATTTCGCGAGGCGCCCCTTGATGTCGGCGTAGAACCGCTGGCCCGCCTCGAGGGTGCCGTGCGCGGTGAAGATGGCATCGGCGGTCTTCGCACCGAACTCACGTCCTTCGTCGGAATCGCCCGCCTGCAGCAACACCGGGTGACCCTGCGGTGCGGGTGGGACGACGAACGGCGCCCGGATGTCGAATTGCGAGCTTCGGTACGAGGTTTCGGGGATCTCGCGAGCGAACACACCACGTTCACGGTCGACCACCAGGCTGTCGGTGGGCCAGCTGTCCCACAGCGCCCGGGTCGCCTCGACCACTTCGGCGGCGCGCTGATACCGGGCATGGTGCTCGAGATAGCCGCCGCGCCGGAAGTTCTCGCCGGTGAACGCGTCGGAGGAGGTGACCACATTCCAGGCCGCCCGGCCGCCGGACAGGTGATCCAGGGCGGCGAACTGCTTGGCCAGTTCGAACGGTTCGTTGTAGGTGCTGTTGATGGTGCCGGCCAAGCCGAGGCGTTCGGTGACCGCCGCCACCGCGTTGAGCACGGTGAACGTGTCGGGACGGCCGACCACGTCCAGATCGTGGATCCGGCCGCGATGCTCACGCAGCCGCAGCCCTTCGGCCAGGAAGAAGAAGTCGAACAGGCCGCGCTCGGCGGTGCGGGCCAGATGCTCGAACGAGTCGAACTCGACCTGCGATTTCGAGGTCGGGTCGGTCCAGACGGTGGTGTTGTTCACGCCGGGAAAGTGCGCGGCGAGGTGGATCTGCTTGCGCGGTTTCGAGGTCACAGCGCTGCTCCTGCGGCGTATCGGCTGACGGGTCGGGCGAGACCGAGGCGGTCACGGAGGGTGCGTGAGTGCTGCGCCGCGGCGGTGGGGGTGCGTTGGGCGGTCAAAGCCGCCAAGGCGGCGTGCAGGGCCAGCGGTCGCAGCACCACGCCGTCGATCCCTGACCGCGCGATCTCGGCGAGGAGGTCGTCGAGCGCGGCGACGGTGCCCACATGACGCAGGCCTACACCCGGTAGATCCGGACCGGAGGACTCCCGCTGATCGCCTGCGGCCGACGGACCCGGGCGCTGTGGCGACTCGGCCCAGCGGTCGAGCTCAGCCACGTCGGCGTGTGCGTTCTCGGCCGAATCCGCCAGGTGCACAGGCAGGTCGAGCAGGACCTGCACCGCGTCCGGGTCACGCCCCGCCTCCGCGATCGCGGCGCGCAGGGCGAGCCGGTGTGCGGCGGCGGTGGCGAGATCGGGTGAGGTGATGCGGATGAGGTCGGCGCGGTGCACGGCGATCTCGATCGAGGACGGGTCGTCGGCGCGCACCGTGACGATCGGCTGACCCTGGGGTGAGCGCGGGGTGATCGCCGGGCCCTTCACGGAGAAGTTGTCACCCTCGAAGTCGATGTAGTGCAGGCGGTCGCGGTCGATGAACCGGCCGGTCGGCACATCGCGGATCTCGGCGTCGTCCTCCCAGCTGTCCCACAGCCGGGTAACCACCTCCACCGCTTCGTCTGCCTCGTGCCAGAGCGAGGCGGCGTCCTGAATCTTCTTGCGGCCGAACGCGGCTGCCTCCGTCGCCCCGGTGGACACGGTGACTTCCCAGCCCGCGCGACCGAGACTCGCGAAGTCGAGGGCGGCGATCGCCTTGGACACGTGGAAAGGCTCGGTGTGGGTCACCGGGACCTGCGGAACCAGGCCGATGCGGCGGGTCAGCGGGGCGGTGCGGGCGGCGACGGCGACGGCATCGAGCCGCCCCCGCACCACTTCGGGTCCGCCTTCCTGGAGGGCGAACGAGTCCGGCAGGAACACCGCGTCGAACCCGAGTGTCTCGGCGGTGGTGACCACCTCGGTCCAGTAGTTCGCCGTGAACAAGTCTTCGGCGCGGGAATCGGGACGCCGCCAGGACGCGGGATGGGTTCCGGTGCCTGGTGTCTCGATGCCGAGGAACAGCGCGCTCATCGGGTCTCCTTTCCGTCGATGTCGAAGGCCGGTGCGGGGATGGCCGCGAGCAGTTCCCGCGTGTAGGGGTGCTGAGGGGCGGTGAACAGCGACGCGGTCGGTCCGGTCTCGACGATGCGCCCGTGCCGCATCACCGCCACCCGGTCGCTGATGCGGCACACCACGGCCAGGTCGTGGGAGATGAACAGGTAGCCCAGGTCCAGTTCGGAT
This sequence comes from Nocardia sp. GTS18, assembly GCF_013839555.1. Taxonomy (NCBI): domain Bacteria; kingdom Bacillati; phylum Actinomycetota; class Actinomycetes; order Mycobacteriales; family Nocardiaceae; genus Nocardia; species Nocardia sp. GTS18. The sequence continues at coordinate 26,552 of NZ_JACBIU010000023.1, forward strand.
TGCAGGCCGTCGAGCAGGTCGAGGATCTGGGCCTGCACCGAGGCGTCGAGCGCGGAGACCGGTTCGTCGAGGACGAGCAGGTCGGGTCGCAGGGCCAGCGCGCGGGCGATCGCGACCCGTTGCCGTTGTCCGCCGGACAGTTCGGCCGGTTTGCGCCGGGTGAAATCCGTGGGCAGCGCCACCTGGTCGAGCAACTCGCGCACCCGCTGGGGACGGTCCTCGATGCCGAAGGCGCGCAACGGCTCGGCGATGATGTCACCCACGTCCCAGCGCGGGTCGAGGGAGGAATACGGGTTCTGGTACACCACCTGGAACCGTCTGCGCAACGCGCGCAAGCGTTTCCGGCGCGCACCCGTGAGATCGTGACCGTCGAAGGTCACCGTTCCGCTGTCGGCGTCGGTGAGCCGCAGCGCGATGCGCGCGGTGGTCGACTTGCCGGAACCGGATTCGCCGACCAGCGCGAGGGTTTCGCCTCGGTCCAGGGAGAATTCGACATTGTCGACCGCGGTGATACCCCCTTCGTGAAAGCGTTTGTGCAGCGCGTGCACCGACAGCAACGGTGTGGCCGCCCTGGCCCGGGCCGGCCGGAAAGGGGTGGGGGCCAGCGCGGGAGAGGCCGCGAGCAGACGCCGGGTGTAGGGGTGCGCCGGGTGGGCGAGAACCTGGGCGATCGGCCCCGACTCGACGACCTCACCACCTTCCAGCACCACCAGCCGGTCGGCCCGTTCGGCGGCCACGGCCAGATCGTGGGTGATGAGCAGCACCGCCGTTCCTCGCGCGGCGATCCGCTCGGCCAACCGGTCGAGCACCTGCCGGGCGACGGTGGCGTCCAGTGCGCTGGTCGGCTCGTCGGCGATGATCAGGTCCGGCCCGCAGGCCAGCGCGATCGCGATCAGCACTCGCTGGCGCTGCCCACCGGACAGTTCGTGCGGGTACTGGTGTGCTCGTTGTTCGGGCCGGTCCAGCCCCACTTCCTCGAGCAGATCCAGCGCCCGCAGACGTGCGGTACGCCGGTCGGCGAGGCGGTGGACGAGCAGTGCCTCGGCCACCTGGTCACCCACGCGGAGAACGGGATTCAGCGACAGGCCCGGATCCTGGGGAACGAACCCCACCCGCAGCCCGCGCAGCCGTCGCAACGACTTCTCGTCCTCGGGGTCCACGTGCTCACCGGCGAATTCGATACGCCCGGAATTGATCCGCGCGCTGTCACCGAGCAGGCCGATCACCGCGTGCGCCAAGGTGGACTTCCCCGAACCGGATTCGCCGACGAGGGCGACGACTTCGCCCGGCGCCACCTCGATCGACGCACCGCGCAGCGCCGCGACGGGCCCTGCGCCCGACTGGTAGGTGATGCGCAGGCCCTCGACCCGCAGCAACGGCCGTTCTGTTCGCCCGGCACCGATCGGCTCCGCCGTCGACGAAGCCGCCGACTCCGAGGCCGACGCGACAGGGTCGCTCATCGCTGATCAGTCCTTCCCGCGAATCGGCCGACCCGCTGAGCCGCCAGCACCACCGCGACGATCACCAGGCCGGGCAGGGTGGTGAGCCACCAGGCGGTGGCGAGAAAATTGCGGCCCTCCGAAATCAGCGAACCCCATTCGGGGGTAGGCGGTTTGGTGCCGTAACCGAGGAAGCTCAGCGACGAGACCGCCAGCACCGCCATCCCGAATTCGACGGCGGCCAAGGCCAGCACCGGCTGGAACGAGTTGGGCAGCACATGCCGGGTCAGGACCGCGTACCAGCGCACTCCCGAGGCGTGCGCCGCCTCGACGTAGGGCGCGTGCCGCACCCGCAACACCTCCGAGCGCATCACCCGCGCGAAGTTCGCGATCAGCGAGATGCCGACGGCGACGGCGACATTGCGGGTGCCGAAGCCCAGCGCGGTCACCAGTGCCAGCGCGAGCAGCAGCGACGGGATGGAGAGCAGCACGTCGACCACCCGCATGATCGCGGTGTCGACGATCCCGCCCGCCGCCCCCGACAGCAGCCCGAGCAGCGAACCGACCACCAGCGCGATCCCGACCGCGGTGAGGGTGGCGGTGAGCGACAGCCCCGCACCGTGCACCATTCGCGTGTACAGGTCGCGCCCGAGATTGTCGGTGCCGAACCAGTGCGCCGCGCTCGGCCCCTGGAACTTCTCGCCCGGCACGCCGGTCAACGGGTCTCCCGGCGCGAACAGCGACGGCACCACCGCCCACCCGACCGCGATCACCAGCACAACGCCGGACACGACGAGCCCGAGATGCCTTCGGGTCCGGCCGATGAGCTGGGCGCCCCGGTGGTGGCGCGCGATCGCGGAGGCAGGCTTCGCCGCTCCCGCTGTGTCACGGTCGCGGCTCGGTGCGGGCGCCTCGGGCTCGACCGAACCGCCTGCGCGACGCCGATCCGTGCGGTGCAGTACGTCGACCATCGTCACTCCCTTCGCCCGCGGTGCGGGACAGACCGGGTCGAACCGCCCGAGTTCGCGAGGCGACGGATTCGCCGCGCGGCATCGCCTTCCTTCGCCCGGGCGACCCGGCCACCGCCGACGCCGGTGATCCGCGGATCGAGCAGCGGGTACAGCAGGTCGACGGCCAGGTTCACGGCGACGAAGATCAGCGCCGACAACAGCACCACCCCCTGTACGACGGGGATGTCCTGGTTGAGCACCGAGATCTGGGTGAGCCGTCCGACGCCTGCCCGGGCGAACACCGACTCCACCACCACCGAACCGGCCAGCATGGTGCCCACCAGCACTCCGGCGATGGTGAACGCGGGCACGCTCGCCAACCGCGCCACGTGCCTGCGCTGCACCCACCAGCGTGAAGCGCCCTTGGCCAGCGCCACCTCGGTGAACGGCTGGCGCCACGTCTGGGTGAGCCCGGCGGCGAGCACCTGCGCGATCACCGCCCCGATCGGGAGGGCCAGGGTCAGCGCGGGCAGGATCGTGCCGCGCAACCCCGTCCCGCCGAAGGCCGGGAACCAGCGCAGCTGAAACGAGAACAGCTGCAACAGCAACAGCCCGGTCCAGAAGGTGGGCACCGAAACACCCAGCGGCGGTAGCGCACTCAAGGTGTTGCGCAGCCACGGCCGACGCGTATAGGTGGCGGCGAACGCCAGGACCGTTCCACCGATCACGGCGAAGAACAATGCGAGCGAGGCCAATCCGAGTGTGGCGGGCAGGGCGTCACCGAGCGCTTCGATGACCGGCTGTCCGGTGTTGACCGAACGGCCGAGATCACCGGTGAGGGCATTGCCGAGCGCGGTGACGTACTGCTCCCACAGCGGCTTGTCCAGCCCGTAGCGGGCCTGCAGCTCCGCGATCGCCGCCTTGTCGACGGGCGTGCCGGAGCCGGAACTGTCGGCCGCCATCGAGACCGGGTCGGCGGGCAGCAGGTACAGCACGACGAACGACACCGTGAACGCTGCCCACAGCACCCAGATCGCTTGCAGTACTCGCGAACCCACGTACCGCACGATGGGTCGCCGGATCAGCTCAGTCATCGCCGTGACCGCTCAGCCAGGTGTCGAAGAACTGCAGCCGCGCGGAGGCCTCGAACTTCAGGTCCTTGGTGTGGGCGGCGGCACCGATGGCCTGCGACAACTCGATCGTCGGCACGTAGAGGCCGTTGTCGAGGATCTCCCGCTGCGCGGTCGCGATGAGTGCCGCCCGGGCCGCCGGATCGTTGGTGGCCAGCTGCTGTTCGAGGGCGGTGTCGAGAGCCGGAACCGGCCCGCGCACCGACAGATTGCGGCCGGTCAGGGCGAACGAGGTGCGCAGGATGTCACCGTCGGCGCGGGTGGAGTTGCCGTAGACGGCGTCGTAATCCTTGCTGTTCTGTCGGGCCGTCTGCTCCGAGAACGACACCAGGTCGAGCCGCAGATCCACCCCGACCTGCCGCAACTGCTGCTGCACCAGCTCCAGAATCGCCTGGTTGCCCGCGAACACCTGACTGAAGGTGACCCCGAAGCTGAGGCGCTCACCGCCCTTCACCCGGATACCGTCGGCGCCGGGCAGCCAGCCCGCCTGATCCAGGATCGTCTTCGCCTTCGCCGGGTCGTAGCCCAGCCGGGCCGAGAGGTCGGTATAGGCGGGGGTCGACGCGGCCAGCACCGAGGTGGCGGGTTTGAACTGCGGGCTCAGGACCGTGTCGATCAGCTGACGCCGATCCAGCGCGGGCAGCAAGGCCTGCCGCACCGCCGGATCACGCAACGGCCCACGCGTCACATTGGGGTGGAAACCGAAGACCAGGCCCGGGTTCGACGTCGAGAGCACTCGTCCGCCGACCGCCTCGATCTGCGGCGCGTCCTGGGGCAGGGCATCGCTGATCGCGTCGAGCTGACCGGATGCCAGACTGCCCGTGCGCACCCCCGACTCGGGCACGACGGTGAACTCGATCCGGTCGAGGTAGGCCTCGCCCTCGTGGGCGAAAACCTCCGAACCCCAGTGGTATCCGGCGCGTTTGGCCAACGTCACCGAGACGTCCTGCTTGTACTCGGCGTAGGTGAACGGTCCGCTGCCGATGTTGTCGCCCGCGCAGCGCGCCTCCGCCGGCTTCGCGTTGGTCGACGGGGCGAGAATACCCAGCTGTGAGGTCGAGGACGCCTGCAGGAACTGCGCGTTCGGCGCGCTGAATTCGACCCGGGCCGTGAGCTTGTCGACCACGGTGGTGCCGACATAGTTGGCCAGGTAGCTCACGCCGAGCGGCGCTTTGGCCCCGCCGAGCCGGACCACGGCGTCGAAGGTGTCGCGCACCGATTCGGCGGTGAGCGGCGTGCCGTCGCTGAAGGTCACTCCGTCGGAGAGGGTGAAGGTGAAGACCTTCGCATCGGGGCTCACCTCCCAACTGCGCGCCAGCCACGGCGTGATCGCTCCGGTCGCCGGATCCTGATCGGTGAGCGAGTCCACGATCTGCCGGGTCACGTAGATGGTCTGATTGCTCCCGGCCTGGGCGGGATCCGAGCACGACGGTGCCTGCGAGAGCCCGTAGCGCAGGGTGCCACCGGGTTGTGGGGGACCGGCTTGTCCGCCGCCGACGGTGTCACCGCCGCCGCAGGCGACCACCGTCGTGGTGGCGGCGAGAACACCGGCGAACGCGGCGATGCGATGTCGAATCACGAAACAACTCCAGCGAATTCACGGCCTGCGGCCAGGGGACGGCTCGGGATGCGGCGGCGCAACTCCGGCGCCACCTCGGCCTGAAACAGTTCGAGACTGTCCAGATAGTCGGACTCGGCTCGGCCCTCACGATCGGCGGACAGGTGGATCACCTCGTGCCCGAACTGCTCGTGGTACCGGCCGACCTTGTCGATCACCTGTTCCGGACTGCCGACCAGGGCGGAGGAACGGGCGACGAAATCCTCGACGGTCTCGAAGACCACCGGATTGCCCACCTGCCGCTGCAACGCGGTCCGCGCCTCGTAGAGCGGGCGATACACCTCGACGGCCTCCTGGGAGGTCCGCGCCACGTGCAGACCGGCCGTGCCCGCGCCGACCAGAGCGTCGGCGGGGTCGCGCCCGTAGTCCACCCAGCGCTGCCGGTAGTGGTGGATCAGTTCGGCGTACGGCTCGATCGGGTGCGTGACGTTCGCCGAGAACACCGGGTCACCGTGACGCGCGGCCAGTTCCACCGATTCCCGGCTCGTCGCGCTGCCGTGCCAGATCCGCAACTTCGGCTGCAACGGGCGCGGCAATGCTCGTGCGTCGGTGAGCGGCGGCCGGAAACGGCCCGACCACGTCACTTCGTCGCGGTCCCACAGTGCCCGCAGCAGTTCGTATCCTTCGCGGTTACGGTCCCACTGATCCTCGGTCGTCACGTGATAGAGCTGCGCCTGGGCGGTGCCGTTGCCCTTGCCGATGATCAGCTCGAGCCGCCCGCCGGACAGGTTGTCGAGCGTGGCGTAGTCCTCGAAGGCGCGCACCGGGTCGAGCAGGCTCAAAGTGGTGACCGCGGTGAACAGGGCGATCCGCGAGGTGACCGCCGCCAGGTGGCTGAGCACCACTGGGGGAGCAGCGGACAGGAACGGGTCTTCGTGCCGTTCGCCGACCGCGAACCCGTCGAAACCCAATTCCTCGGCGCGCCTGGCCTGTTCGACCACCTCGCGGAAACGGTCACGGGTGCTCGGCACGACACCGGTCACCGGATCCGGGACCCGGGTGATCAGCGTCATGAGCAAGAATTTCATCGATCTCCTCCATCGAACCCGGCAGAAGCACCCACACCCGGACAGACCGGGCGGGTTGCTGCGACGTCGTAGAGCCAGGTCTCTCAGTCGCTCTGGATGGTGTGCCCGCTGCCGAAGCGTCGAGCCGGATCAGCATGTGGCACAGCTGTGATGGCGCACAACGGTAGAAATCAGCGTGAGCGCAGCGGTTGGAATCGGGTGCTGGTGCGGGCACAATCGCCGACGTCGGGCCCGGTCGACCCACCCCTGGCCCCCGCTGTGGCGGTACGCGACGCGCCGAATACTCGGTCACTTCACCTGCGGTGATTCACCGGGTTCCGGGAGTAATCTCGGCCTTCTCAGCGTCGATGAGGAGTTCGCCGTGACTGTTGCGCGTCGTCTGACCACACTGACCTCGCTGACGGCCTGCGCCGCCGCCGTGCTGCTGGCCGCCCCCGCCGCCGCCGATCCACCAGTGCGGCCGGCCGTCACCCGCGACGCCCCGGCCACACCCACCGCGGGCCCCGGAGATCTCCTCGCCGCCTACCAGACGGTCGTCGAAACCCTCGAGGCCCTCGGCATCCAGCCATTCCTGTACCCGACGGTCGCCGCGAACTGTTCCGGCGACGGTTTCGGCCTGGTCCCGGCCGTCGCGGGTGCCGTTCCCGGCCCGTGGCCGACGAACACCCTCCCGATCCCCGGACTCGACCTCACGGCCGTGAAATCAGGCCAGACGCTGTTCACCTTCCTCCCGTACGGCCTGGAACCGGACACGGCCGCCACCAAGACTTCCGGTATGCAGGTGGCCTGGCTCAACCTCAGCACCGGCCGGGGCGGGATGGCCTCGATGGGGACGATCGCCGACATTGTCCGGGCGATGGTGCCGCCCGAGGTTCCCGCCGAACTCCGGCCGCTCGCCGAGAACGTCATCCGCGATTTCCTGCGCACCGCCATCCCCGTCGGTGGTGTGCGGGCCGTCCCCGTCGACACCGGAAAGGGCACTGTCCTCGCCGCCGTCTTCGGTACCACCGACAACGCGGGCCGCTCGTGCTTCTTCTTCCCGACCGTCGGGATCACCGAGGTCGCCTGATCCGGTTTCCGCGAGGGCGGACCCTTCGGCAGCGCACGGCTTTTCCGTTGTCCGGTGGACGCACCGAGCGGTGTGGAATACCTGGGCCGCGCGGGTCAGCCGTGACGAGCGAGCGGTGTTTCCGGTGCGACAAGAGGACGCTGCTTCCAGCGCAGCCGCCCGGTGCGATGCAGGCGGTGCGAGCGGGCCCACAGGGTGAGGTAGTAGCCGACGGACACCGGATGGGCCAGTGCCGAGCCGAGGTCGGCGCCGGTGGGTGGGCGCCGGGTTTCGACGGCTCGGGCCATGAGCCGACCGGTGACGGCGGCGAGGTAGCCGAGCAGACCCGCCCGGCGCACCCCACCACGACCGGCAAGAACCGCCAGCGGCGGAATCCAATAGGCAAGGGCGGCAAGGACGCCGATGGCCGCGCCGGTGTCGACCCGGCCGCCGTAGGCCGACCACAACCAGCGGGTATAGCCGCCGGCGAGGTCGTCGGCGCCGGTGTACATGCGGGTGTGGGCGGCCGGCCCGGCGGTGACGAGCGCGGTCCGATGACCCGCCCGCCGCAGCGCCCGCGCGAGATCGAGATCCTCGGTGGCACTGGCCGCCACACCGGCGTGACCCCCACCCGCCCGGTACGCCGCGGCGTCGACGGCGAGGAACTGCCCGCACGCCACCGCCGTCGACGGCCGCAAGCTGTGATTGGCCGGGCCCACCGGAAGCGTCGACGCCCACGACCAGGCCAGCAGCGGCTGAACCAGCTGCTCGGCGACCGAACCCGAATCCTGTGTCGGCCACGCCGACACCAAACCCGCGCCGCGCTTGCGCAATTCGGTCACCGCGGCGGCGATCGCCTGCGGTTGGAGGCGCACATCGGCGTCGACGAAGACCAGTGCCGCCGCATCGGTCCTGGCGGCCAGCCGCGCACAGGCGGCGGCCTTCCCGGTCCATCCCGGGGCGGGGTGCGCGGCCGAGCGGAGCACGGTGAATCGTTCGTCGCCGCCGATCGCGGCGAGTGCGGCCTCGTAGGTGCCGTCGGTGGAGGCATCGTCGAGGATCAGCACTCGCAGCCGCGGTACCCCGGTCTGGGCGCGCAGATCGGCGATGAGGTCGGGCAGCCGCAGGGCTTCGTCACGGGCGGGCACGCACACGGTGACCGGTTCGATCACTCCCGACACCTGCCGGGGCAGGGTGCGCAGGGTGGCGAGGTTGTAGGCGGCGGTGCCGGCGCCGAGCACGGCGAGACCGGTGCCCGCCCAGGTCAGGTAGCGTCCCGCCGCGCCCATGTCAGCGGCCTAGCCTGCGCTGGGTGATCTCGCGCCACATCTCCGAGGGCGAGAAGTTGGGCCGCGGCGCGTTCGGCGGGCGCGGGTTGCGGTCGCGGTAGGCGAGACCGGCGATCATCGCGGCCACGGCCAGGGTGATACCGCCCATGATGCCCGCCCAGCCGGCGAACGAGCGGGTGTTGGGGTCGGCGTATTTGACCTCGGCCCGCAGGGTCGAGGACTCACCGGCGGGCAGCTTCCACGACACGGTGTTGTCGCCCTCACGGGTGCCGTTGGTCTTGGCGACACGCGACGGGAACGCGATGGAGAACTGCACGTCCGACCCGTGCGGCGGCACCGACTCGAGGTCGACGCGGCCGGTGAGGCTCACCAGGTCGCCGTTGCGCTTGAACTCGAGGGTGAACATGCCCTGGGTCTGATCCGACAGGCTGCCGAGCTGGCCGACCTCGCCGAAGGTCAGATCGTCGAAGAACACCTGCGTGCCGACGTAACCGTCCTGGTTGTACGGGTCGACGCGCACCTTGGCGGCCAGCGATTCGGGCGCCTTCAGCTGCGGGCCCTTGTCGTCGGGGCCCTGCGGGGCCACGGCGGCGACGATCCGTCCAGATACCCGGTCGTTGGACGACACCCCCATCGACACCTGCACCCGCAGGCATCCGGTCAGCGCGGGCACCAGCAGTGCCAGCAGAACGGCGACCGCCGCGACGCGCCGGGCGGGCCCGGAACGGCGCGAGGGGGAAGGCATGTCGGCGACGAGACTCGGCTGCACGGTTGACATCGTGCCAGGCTCGGGCCGCAGAACCCACACGACGGGCCCAACCGCCTCCCACCACCCGTTGCGATCAGGGGTTTCGCCACCGTGCGGCAGCCTGGCGGGCCAACGGGATTCCGAGCAGTCCCATCCCGGCGAAGCCCCAGGCCGCCGAGGCGGGAAGGCCGAGGAACACCGCGTGCGCGAGGGCCGAGCCGAGCCAGGTCCACGCGAACACCGCGAGCGGCACCGCCACCGACGGGTCGTGGGCACGGGGGAGCAGCCTGTCGAGTGCGGTGAGCAGCGCCGCCATCAGCGACGCGACGAGCATCCAGCCCAGATAATTGGTGTAGGGGATCTGCGCCAGCCCCGGCAGACCGGCGTCGGTGACCGACCACGTCCACTGCCCGTCGGCAACCATCTGCGGATCGAGAAACAGGTCCCATCCCACCGCCCCGACAACAAGCAGTGCGGCACGTTTGACGCGGGCTCGCGCGGTGACCCTGTCCGTCCTGGCACCTCCCGCGCCGTGGCCACCGGTGCTTGCCGCATCGATCCCGGCGAGCAGGCCCGCGACGACCCAGATCGGATACAGCCCACCGGTCCATGCCAGCGGCACCACCAGCGGTACATCCGCGAGCGCGGGCCCGAGCCGATCCGCCGCGTACACGTAGGCACCGTAGGGCACCCCCGTCGCCGTCCCCACGATCTCGGACCCGAGTCCTGTCCCGGAGACGATGACGAAAAACCCTGCCGCCCACCGCCACCCACGAGTAGTTACCGCATGCAGCAGCGCGGTCGACACCGACAACACCACCACGGCCACCGTGACCCGATCCCGCGCCACGCCCGCACTCAACGGATAGGCGATCTGTACGAGCACCAGCGCCACCGCCGCGAACGCTGGGATCATCCGCTGACGACGGACACCAACCCATTCCTGGGCGGTGGCTGCGATTCGGCCGAGCGTGCGGCTGGTAGTCACGACCTCTGCCGATCGGTCTCGGTGTCACACGGCGGCGATTCGCGGGCGTCCCGGGGACGGCTGCTCCACGGGGCACGCGGATCGGGCGCTGTCATCGCCTGCGCGACAAGGGGAATCGGCGGGTGCGTCGGTCGCCGAGTACCAGGCGGGCGGCACTGCGTCCGCTGGCTCCTGACACCCCGCCACCCGGGTGGGTGGACGCGCCCGTGAGGTACAGACCAGGCGCACCGGGCACCCGTTGACCCGACAGCTCCGGCAGCGGCCGCCACAGCATCATCTGGTCCAGCGACATCTCCACGTGCATCACATTGCCGCCGCGCAGGCCCATCTCCCGTTCCAGGTCGACCGGGGTCTGCACGAAACGACGCAACACCGAATCGGCGAATCCCGGTGCGTACCTGTCGACTTCGGCGATGATCCGGTCGGCCTCGCGATCGGCGTGCGCCGACCAATCGCTCCCGTCGGCCAGCTCGTAGGGATGCCACTGCGCCCACAGCGACAGCTGGTGTTCACCGGGTGGGGCGATGGTCGGGTCGAGTGCGCTGAAACTCATCGCCAGCACCACCGGCCGTGGCGGCAGTTCACCCGCCGAGGCCGCACCGTGCGCCGCCCGCAGTTGCCTGCGATCCGACACTAGGAATTGCAGGCCGTGCGCGGACTCCGCGGGCGATGCGCCGGGGTAGCTCGGTAGGCGATCGGTGGCCAGGCGGACCACCATGCCGATACCGGGCCCGACCCGGATGCGGCGCTGCCAGTCGTCGAGCACCGCCTCGTCGAAACCGCCCGCGCGCAACAGGTCGAGGGTGGCGAGGATGTGCGAGCCCGCGACCACGGTGTCGGCGCTCAGCTCACGCCCCGATTCCGTGCGCACCTGCCACCCGCGCCCCGACCGCCGCAGCTCCGTGACGGCATCACCGGTGTGGACTTCACCGCCGTCGGCACGCAACCGCGCGATCAGCGCCGCGCTGAGTGCCCCACTTCCCCCCACGGCCCGCCCGGGCGGCAAAGTGTGCATGAGCGCGGCGAAGCCGGCCATCGGCGCGGTCCCCGGTTCCGACATCGGTGGACCCGACTGCGCACCGAACCACGCCAGCGACGCCTTGAGCCGTTCGTCGTCGAACCGGTAGTCGAGCAGCGCGTCACCGGTCTGCAGAAACTCCCGCGACAGCGCCGACCCGCCGTCGCGCGCGTCCAGCCCCCAGAACGCGCGAACCAGCCTCCCCGGCGTCGGGGGACCACCGAACGCCCGCATCACCCGCGCGCTTCGCTCACCCCACACCTCGACGAAACGGCGATAGGCCTCGGCATCCTTCGTGCCACAAGCCGCCGCGATCGACGCGCACGTGGCGTCGAGATCGCGGTGGAAGACGATCGGTGGGCGTACACCGTCGGACGGCGTGAATCCCCACGGATCACAGTCGAGATAGCGCAACCCGAACCGCTCGAGCTCGAGTTCCTCGATGATCCCGGTGTGCCGGACCATGATGTGCGCCGAGGAACCGCGATCCACAAGGTGGCCAGGGAACCGTTCGACCGTCGACACCGCACCGCCTGGCACCGTGTCTCGTTCGAGCACCTGGACCCGCTGCCCGGCCCGCGCCAGATAGCAGGCGGCGACCAGCGCGTTGTGCCCCGATCCGACGACGACCGTTGTTTCGCTACGGCTCACGCCCGTTCGCCCGCCGGTGGCATCGGCAGCCTACGGCCGAGGATCGCGAACGGCCGGGTATCACCCGCGAAGACGAAATTGCGGATCACATCGGTGAATCCCGCGCGCCGGTACAACCGCCACGCCCGGTTGTCCTCCTCGGGAACTTCCGGCGTCGACAGTAGTACCGCCGCCTCGGGGCGGCCGGCGAGCAACCGTTCGAGCAGGGTCGCCCCGATCCCGCGACCCTGCGCGGCCGGGTGCACGTGCAGTTCGGTGAGTTCGAAATAGTCGGCGAGCAACTCGCGCGCGGCGGCCTCCGGCCAGCCGCACCGGCGCATCCCGGTGTGTACCTGCTGATGCCACCACTGCCGCGGCGCGCCGCTGTATCCGTAGGCGATGGCGAGCAGCGGGGCGGTGCGCAGGTCGACCGCGCCCGCGTCGTCGGGCAGCACGGCGGCCACCGCCCGCCAGCCCGCCCGGGTGGTGTGCTCGTTCCACATCGGGGCCCGGTGATGTTCGGTGCCGCGCGGATAGTCCATCGCGGCCACATACACCGAGAGGGCGTCGTGCAGGCGGGCCCGCAGGGCGGCGACGCTCAGGTCGACGACCACAGGTGCTGGAGTGTGGTGATTGGGCTTGACGGCTGTCATCGCTCTCGTCGGAACTTGTCGGTGGGTGTCCCTATATTCAATCTCAATTCAAACGTTCGAATGGTTGTTCGATCTGTGCGAGGGGCGAAAGGGGCAGTAGATGCCTGGTCACAACGATGGTCGAGCGCACGCGGGCCACGACGGCCGCGCCGGCGGACTGCTACGACAGGCCGATGCGCTGCTCACCGACTCGGCCTGGGAGCACGAGCCGGGGGAGCGGTTCCGCACCGCCTATCTGGCCGCGCTGCGTGGCGCCGGTGCGATGATCGCGCTCACCGGCGCCGATCGCGCGCCGCGGGCTCGATCGCGCAGCGCCTGGGTATTACTGAGACGCGCCACGCCGGAGTTCGCGATGTGGGCCGACTACTTCGAGGCGCACTCGCCGCTGCGGGCCGCCCTCGAGGCCGGATTGGACCGCACGATCACCGACACACAAGCCGACGAGTTCTGTTCGCGGGTGGGCGCGTTCCTCTACGACGTCGACGATGCGCTGGTCGCCGCCGCCAAGACACGCCCGCAGCCGAGTCGCGACCGGGACATGACCGCTTAGTTATCACCGAGTAGGTGGTACGGCCTCGATCGAACTCGTATCATGGGGAGCAGATAGCCGCCAAGGTCGGCTACCCGTCGCCTACCCGGAGGCGACCAGCCACGCCTAGTGCCGGGGGAGGTACCGTGCCACTCTCCGAGCACGAGCAGCGCATGCTCGAACAGATCGAGAGCGCTCTCTATGCTGAGGACCCGAAGTTCGCCTCGTCCGTCCGCGGCGGACGACTTCGCTCCACGTCGAGTCGACGTAGGCTCCAAGCTGCGGCGTTGTTCGCCGTCGGCCTGTTCCTGCTCGTCGCCGGCATCGCCGCCCCGTTCAAGCCGGGCGGGTTCCCGATCATCAGTCTCGTGGGCTTCATCGCCATGTTCGGCGCGGGTGTCCTGTTGATGATCGGCAGCTCGCGTCGGCCGGGTGCGGCAGACGCCCCCGGTGAACCGCCGGCGGGCGCGAACCCGTCGGGCGGGCGCGGTGGCCAGCGGCCGCGCAAGTCGGGCGGCTTCTCGGAGCGGATGGAAGACCGATTCCGCCGCAGATTCGAGCAGGAGTAGCCCTGCTCCGACCGTGAGGTCGAGCACAACGGCATAGCAAGCGGTGTCGCACCCGGTCGCGGGTGCGGCACCGCTTTCGCATGCCCTCGTCCGGGTCGGCTCGGATCGCGCTCGCAGGGCGGTTCCCCCACCTTCCCCACCATCCCCCACCTGGGCGGTCTCGTACGCCGTCGAACGACAGGTCCGCCGATGGCACCTGGGAAGTTTGCTGAACGTTGTCGGAACGGGGGATTGCCGACCCGCGCGGGTTGTCCTAACACGCGATAATCCCGAATCTCATTGATAGCTGACATGACCTGCGGAATTGTGTTGGCGGGGAGCAGGATCACCCAGGGTTTCGATTGAAAGTGGGGGAAAGTGGGGTAATGTGGGTCGCGCACTACAGGAGAGGCCGTATGGCCAGGTGATCCAGTAGGGAGGTGGCCGGGAATGTTTCTCGGTACCTACACCCCCCGATTGGACGACAAAGGGCGACTGACGTTGCCTGCGAAGTTCCGAGACGATCTGGCGGGAGGGTTGATGGTCACGAAGGGTCAAGACCACAGCCTTGCCGTGTATCCGAAAGAAGAGTTCACCGCGCTCGCCCGGCGGGCCGCGGCGGCGTCTCGAAGCAACCCGCAGGCAAGGGCTTTCGTCCGGGCACTTGCGGCCGGAACCGACGAACAGCGTCCGGACGCACAGGGCCGGATCACGTTGTCGCCGGACCACAAACGCTATGCCGGACTCACCCGGGATTGCGTGGTGATCGGTTCGGTCGACTTCCTCGAGATATGGGACAAGCAGGCGTGGGAGTCCTACCTCGCCGAGCACGAGGAGGACTACGCGCAAGCCAGAGACGAGTCGCTGGGCGGGATCTTCTGACCCCGCAGCACGCGAGTGCTGCGAGGCCTCTGCCCGGGCGTGGACCCTGACGTACTTCCCCGACGCCAGGTGCCGCGCCCCGGTCAGAGACCTCGACGCATTCGCACTCATCCGAGTAAGCAACTCATTCCAAAAGCACTGTGTGGCAAGGCGACCCGTCTGCGACGCGAGGCAGTATCCCGGGAGGTCGAGGTGAACCATGACGCCGAGAACCCCCGTCATGTGCCGGTGCTGCTCGAGCGTGCCGACGACCTGCTCGGTCCGGCACTCCACGAGCCGGGCGCGGTCTACCTCGACGCGACCCTCGGCCTCGGCGGGCACGCCGAACACTTCCTGCGCACCTACCCGAACGCGCGGCTGGTCGGACTCGACCGCGACACCAACGCGCTGAAACTGGCCGGCGAGCGCCTGGCGCCCTACGCCGACCGGATCACGCTGGTGCACACGCGTTACGACGGCATTCCCGAGGCGCTCGCCGAGGCGGGCCTGGCCGAAACCGGTTCGGTGTCAGCGATTCTCATGGATCTCGGTGTGTCCTCGATGCAGTTGGACGAGGCCGAACGCGGCTTCGCCTACTCCGTCGACGCGCCGCTGGACATGCGGATGGACCCGACCACCGGCATCACCGCCGCCGACGTGCTCAACACCTACAGCCACGGCGACCTGGCCCGGGTGCTGAAAACCTATGGCGACGAACGGTTCGCGGGCAAGATCGCCTCGGAGGTGTTGCGCCGCCGCGCCGTCAAACCGTTCAGCACCAGCGCCGAACTGGTCGAGGTGCTGTACGCCACCATTCCGGCCGCCGCGCGGCGCACCGGCGGGCATCCCGCCAAGCGCACGTTCCAGGCGCTGCGGGTGGAGGTCAACGGAGAGCTCGACTCGCTGCGGGCCGCGCTGCCCGCGGCGCTCGACGCGCTGCGCGTGGGCGGGCGGATCTGCGTGATGTCGTACCAGTCGCTCGAAGACCGGCTGGTGAAGCAGGAATTCGCGCCACGGATCGTGTCCCGGTCCCCGATGGACCTGCCGGTCGAACTGCCCGGCATGGGACCGGAGTTCAGGATGCTCACCCGCGGCGCGGAAAAGGCGACCGAGTCCGAGATCGAGGCCAACCCGAGGTCCGCTCCGGTGCGGATGCGTGCGGCCGAACGGATCACGGAGAGGTCAGGGAGGACACAGGAGGGGACACGATGAGCGTGCGGACGAGCACCGTTGCCGTGCCGGGGCGTACCGCCCGGCGCGTGCAGGCGGCCGAACGAGTGAAGTCCGGTGCCGCGCAGCGGGCCTACGCGCGCAAACGCACCCGCCAGCAGTTGCTCGACGGGATATCGCTGCCCGATCGTTCCTCGACCATGGCCGGGCGCATCCCGTTCGTCACCGCGATCATCGGTCTGCTCGGTTGCGGTCTCGCGCTCACCCTGCTGCTCACCACCCGCGCGGCCGAGGACAGCTACCTGCTCGGCGACATGCGCGCGGACAACCGGACGCTCGCCGACGAGCGGGCCGCGCTGCAGCGCGAGGTCGCGGCCGCCGACTCGGCTCCCGAACTGGCCGCGCGCGCACGCGAACTCGGCATGATCCCCGCCAAGGACCCGGCGCGTCTGGTGATCGGTCCCGGCGGGGAGGTGACCGTGATCGGCACACCCACGCCCGCCCAGGGCGCCCCCGCGCCGCCGTTGAACGGGCCGCCGACGACCACCCAGAACCCGGCGCCGGGTCAGCAGGCGCAGGGCGAGCGGGTGGTTCCGGTGCAGCCGGGCACCCCGGCCACCGACCCCGCCGCGCCGAACAGCACCCCGCCCGCCCTGCTCGCGGCACCGGGCGGCCAGGCCGGAGCGCCGAGTGCGCCGGTCGTGAATCCGGCTCAGGCGCAACCGGACTCGCCGCAGGGCCTGCCCGGACCCCAGACCCAGGTCGAACCGCCTGCGGGCGAGGGCGTTCCCCCGGCGCCCTCGGAGTCGCCGGTCCAGGCACCGGCCCCACAGCTCGTCCCCGATCGGGTGGAGGTGGCCGCGGCACCGGCCGACACGCCGCCCCCGGCACCGGATGTCGCGCCGTTACCGGACGCGGGCCCGCCGAGCGAGACGCCGCAGATCGTCGCTCCCGAGGCAGGCCGATGAGGCAGAGCGGGCCCGCGTCGCAACAGCGACGCGGGCCGGTCTCGTCGAGGGCCCGGCGCAGCGGGTCGCTCTCGCCGGACCGGCCGATCCGGCTGCGCCTCGGCGTCGGCCGGGTCACCATGCTGGCCACCCTCGCCGTGGTCGCGCTGCAACTGCTCTACATCCAGAGCATCGCCGCACCGGGACTCTCCGCGCAGGCCGCCTCGCAGCGTACAACCAAGGAGACCGAGGCCGCCGTGCGCGGCCCGATCACCGACCGCTACGGCAACCCGCTGGCCTTCACCATCACCGCGAAAGCGCTGACGTTCCAACCGGTCCGGGTGCGCCAGCAGCTCGCCGACGCGAAGAAGACCAAGGAGAACGCGCCCGACCCCGAGCAGCGCCTGAAGGACATCGCGAAGTTCGTGCACGACAAGCTCGGCGCGAGCGGCCCGAAAGAGGAAGAGCTGCTCGACAAACTCCGCAGCGACAAACCCTTCCACTATCTGGCCCGCAATGTCGATCCCCGGATCGCCACCGAGATCACCACCAAGTACCCGGAGGTCGGTTCCGAACGGCAGGACCTGCGCGAATACCCCGGCGGGGCGCTGGCGGCCAATGTGGTCGGTGCCACCGGCTGGGACGGGCACGGTCAGATCGGCCTCGAATCGGCACTCGACTCGGTACTCGCGGGCACCGACGGTTCCCGCACCTACGACCGTGGCTCCGACGGCGCGGTGATTCCCGGCAGCTACCGCGACCAGCAGCCCGCGGTGAACGGGCACGGCGTGGAACTCACCCTCGACGAGGACATGCAGTACTTCGTGCAGCAGCAGGTGCAGCAGGCCAAACAGCTCTCCGGCGCGGCTTCGGCCTCGGCGGTCGTGCTCGACGCCAAGACCGGCCAGGTGCTGGCCATGGCCAACGACAACACCTTCAATCCCGCACTGGGACCCCAGCACTGGGCCTCGGCGAACATGAGCAACCCGTCGGTGTCGGAGCCCTTCGAACCCGGTTCGGTGAACAAGATCGTCACCGCCGCCGCCGCGCTCGAATACGGGCTGACCAACCCCGACGAAGTGCTGCAGGTACCCGGTTCGATCCGGATGTCGGGCGTCACCGTCAACGACGCCTGGCAGCACGACGTGGCGCCCTACACCACTACGGGCATCTTCGGTAAGTCGTCCAATGTCGGCACCCTCATGCTCGCGCAACGGGTGGGGGAGGACCGCTTCGCCGACATGATCGACCGCTTCGGTCTCGGCAAGCGCACCGGCATCGGCCTGCCCGGCGAGAGCCCGGGGCAGGTGCCCGCCCGCGACCAGTGGTCCGGCGGCACCTTCGCCAATCTGCCCATCGGCCAGGGCCTTTCGATGACCACGCTGCAGATGACCAGCATGTACCAGGCCATCGCCAACGACGGCCTGCGCATCCCGCCGCGCATCGTGAAGGCCAGGATCGCCCCCGACAACACCCGCACCGAGGAACTGCAGCCCGAGCCCGTGCGAGTGGTGAGCCCGCAGACCGCCGCCACCTTGCGCACGGTCTTCCAGGCGACCGTGCAGAAGGACCCGATGGGTGTGCAGATGGGCACCGGGCCGCAGGCCGCGGTGGAGGGCTACCAGGTGGCGGGCAAGACCGGCACCGCGCAGAAGGTCGACCCGGCCTGCCGCTGCTATTCGACCTCGTCGTTCTACATCACCTTCGCCGGGATGGCGCCCGCCGACAACCCGCGCTACGTGATCGGCATGATGCTCGACGCGCCGGTACGCAGCTCCGACGGGTCCGGTGGTGGGTCGGCCGCGCCGCTGTTCCACACCATCGCCTCCTGGGCGTTGCAGCGCGACCGGGTGCCACCGTCGCCGGAGCCTAGGCCGCTGGTGCTGGAGGCCGGGCTCTGACGGTAACCTGACTCGTCGTCTTGCCCACGCGCTCGATCACTCTCAGAGAGGAGCCTTGTGCCCGCGCAGTCCAGCCCGCACGCGCTCCGGCCGAACACCCCGCCGTCGACGCCGCTGCAGGCCCTGCTTGAGCTCACCGGCGCCACCACGCTCACCCCGGTTCCGGCCGAGGTGACCGTCACCGGCATCGAGCAACGATCCAACGCCGTCCGGCCCGGTGACCTGTTCGCCGGCCTGCCCGGCGCCACCTCGCACGGCGCCCGTTTCGCCGCCGACGCCGTCGCGCGCGGCGCGGTCGCGGTGTTCACCGACGCGGCCGGTGCCGAACTGATCGGCGAGGTGGCGGTGCCCGTGCTGGTGCGCGAGGACCCGCGTGCCGTGCTCGGCGAGCTGTCCGCCGAGATCTACGGTCACCCCAGCGATCGCCTGCGCATCGTCGGCATCACCGGCACCTCCGGCAAGACCACCACGTCGTACCTGGTGGAGGCGGGTCTGGTCGCGGCGGGCCTGTCGACCGGGCTGATCGGCACCATCGAAACCCGTATCGGCGGGCAGCGGGTGCCGAGCGCGCTCACCACTCCCGAGGCCCCGCAGCTGCACGCGATGTTCGCGGCCATGGTCGAGCAGGGTGTGCAGGCGGTGGTGATGGAGGTGTCGAGCCACGCGCTGGCCCTCGGCCGGGTCGACGGTGTGCGCTTCGCCGTCGGCGCGTTCACCAACCTCTCCCAGGACCACCTCGACTTCCACAAGGACTTCGAGGACTACTTCGCCGCGAAACGCCGCCTGTTCGAACCGGACTCGCCGATCGCCGCGCGCACCTCGGTGATCTGCGTGGACGATGAGTGGGGACGCCGCCTCGCCGCGGATCTGGTCGGCCCGGTCACCGTCTCCACCACCGAGGTCGCTGCCGCGGACGATGCCGCCGCAGCCCCGGCGCCCGATGCCGCTACCTGGCAGGTCGTGGGTGAGGTGAAAGCCGCTGGTGGCGAGCAGGAATTCACCGCGAGCGGTCCGGACGGCGAGCTGACCGTCCGTCTGCGCCTGCCCGGCCGCTACAACGTCGCCAACGCCCTGCTCGCCGTCGCCACCTGCGCGGCCGCCGGGGTGGATCCGGCGGTCGCCGCGCCCGCGCTGGCCACCGTCGACGTGCCCGGGCGCATGCAGCGCGTCGAACGCGGACAGGACTTCCTCGCCGTCGTCGACTACGCGCACAAGCCCGCGGCGATCGAATCGGTGGTCGCCACCCTGCGCGCGCACCTCATCGACGCGGGCCGCGGCAGGCTCGCGGTGGTCGTCGGCGCGGGCGGCGACCGGGACGCGGCCAAACGCCCGCTCATGGGCGCGGCGGCCGCACGTGGTGCCGACCTGGTGATCGTCACCGACGACAATCCACGCACCGAGGACCCGGCGGCCATCCGTGCCGCGGTGGTCGCCGGTGCGCACGAACTCCCGGCCACCGACCGCGGCGAGATCCGCGAGATCGGTGACCGCGCGGCGGCCATCGCCGCCGCACTCGCCTGGGCGCGTTCCGGCGACGTGGTGCTCATCGCGGGCAAGGGCCACGAGGCGGGTCAGGAGATCCAGGGCGTCAAGCATCCCTTCGACGACCGTGAGGTCCTCGCCGCGGAGCTGGATTCTCTACTGGCACAACACAGTCCGCACACGGACTCGGAGGACTTGACGGTTTCATGATCGAGATGACACTGCGGGAGATCGCGGACGTCGTCGGCGGCGAGCTGCACGACGTACCCGACCCCCAGGCACTGGTGACCGGGTCGGTCGAATTCGATTCGCGCCGAATCGGTCCCGGTGATCTGTTCCTCGCACTACCCGGCGCCAACTCCGACGGACACGACTACGCGGCGAACGCGGTCGAGGCCGGAGCTGTCGCCGTGCTCGCGGCGCGCCCGGTCGGCGTGCCTGCCATCGTCGTCGCGCCGGACGCGGGCACCGTGCCCGCCACCTCGGTGGCCCTGAGCCACGACGGCGACGGCTCCGGTGCCGCCGTGCTCGCGGCCCTGGCCGACCTGGCCCGCGTGAGCACCGAGCGGCTGGCCGAGCGCACCGGTCTCACCGTCGTCGGTGTCACCGGGTCGTCGGGCAAGACCTCGACCAAGGACCTGCTGGCCGCCGTGCTCGCACCGCTTGGTCCCGTGGTCGCCCCGCCCGGTTCGTTCAACAACGAACTCGGCCACCCGTGGACGGCCCTGCGCGCCGACGCCGACACCAAGTTCCTCGCCCTCGAGATGTCGGCGCGCGGCGTCGGCCACATCGCCGCCCTGGCCCGCATCGCGCCGCCGCGCATCGGTGTGGTGCTCAATGTCGGCACCGCCCACCTCGGTGAGTTCGGCAGCCGCGAGGCCATCGCGCAGGCCAAGGGCGAACTGGTCGAGGCACTTCCGGCCGAGGGCCTGGCCGTGCTCAACGCCGACGACCCGAACGTCGCCGCCATGGCCTCGCGCACGAAAGCCCGCGTCGTCATGGTCGGCCTGTCCGGCGAGGCCGACATCCGTGCCACCGACGTGACCACCGACGACCAGGCCCGCGCCCGCTTCACCCTGCACGCGGGTGGCGAATCGGTGCCGGTGCAGCTGGCCGTGCACGGCGAGCACCAGGTGGGCAACGCGCTCTCGGCCGCCGCCGTCGCCCTGGAATGTGGCGCCGACCTGGCGACCGTCGCTCAGGCGCTGTCCGGGGCAACGGCCGCGTCGGTGCGCCGGATGGACGTGCGGACCACGCCCGACGGCATCACCGTCATCAACGACTCCTACAACGCCAACCCCGACTCGGTGCGGGCCGCGCTCAAGGCGCTGGTCACCCTCGCCAAGTCGGGCCCCGAACCGCGCCGCAGCTG
The DNA here is from genome assembly GCF_013839555.1 of Nocardia sp. GTS18. Taxonomy (NCBI): domain Bacteria; kingdom Bacillati; phylum Actinomycetota; class Actinomycetes; order Mycobacteriales; family Nocardiaceae; genus Nocardia; species Nocardia sp. GTS18. The sequence continues at coordinate 47,901 of NZ_JACBIU010000023.1, forward strand.
GGCCGTGCTCGGGGAGATGGGCGAACTCGGCGACACCTCGGTCATCGAACACGACGCGATCGGACGGCTCGCCGTGCGCCTCGACGTCGACCGATTGATCGTGGTCGGCACCGGACGACCCTCCCGGGGAATGCACCAGGGAGCGGTGATGGAAGGCTCATGGGGCGAGGAGTCGATCCTCGTACCCGATATCTCGGCGGCCATCGCGCTGCTCGACGACGAAATCGCCGCCGGCGATGTGGTACTGGTCAAGGCATCGAAAGCGGTCGGTCTGTGGGCCGTCGCCGAACACCTGACCAGGGCAGGGGAAGGTAGCTCGGAGGCAGCTCGATGAGGCAGATTTTGTTCGCGGCGGGGATCGCGCTCGCGGTGTCGATCCTGTTGACGCCGTTCCTGATCCGGGTCTTCGCCAAACAGGGCTTCGGCCAGGAGATCCGGGTCGACGGCCCGGCCAGCCATCAGGCCAAACGCGGCACCCCGACGATGGGTGGCGTCGCCATCCTGATCGGTATGTGGGCCGGGTATCTCGGTTCGCACCTGATCGGCCTCGGCTACGACGCCGAGGGGCCGACGGCCTCGGGCCTGCTCGTGCTCGGGCTCACCACCGCACTCGGTGTGGTCGGCTTCCTCGACGACTTCATCAAGCTGCGCAAACAGCGCAACCTCGGGTTGTCGGCGGCCGGTAAGTACATCGGCCAGATCAGTGCCGCGGTGATCTTCGCGGTGCTGGTGCTGCAGTTCCGGGCCGACAACGGGCTCACCCCCGGCAGCAAGCACATCTCGTACGTGCGTGACTGGTCGACGGTGTCGATGGGCGCGCTGGTGTTCGTGATCATGGTGTGTCTGCTGGTCGTGGCCTGGTCGAACGCGGTCAACCTGACCGACGGTCTCGACGGTCTCGCCGCCGGCTCGATGAGCCTGGTGCTCGGTGCCTACGTCATCATCACCTTCTGGCAGTACCGCAACGCCTGCGCCACCAGCCCCGGACCCGGGTGCTACAACGTGCGCGACCCCCTCGACCTCGCCCTGGTCTGCGCGGCCGCCGCCGCCGCCTGCATCGGCTTCCTGTGGTGGAACGCCGCGCCCGCCAAGATCTTCATGGGCGACACCGGCTCGCTGGCGCTGGGCGGCATGCTGGCCGGTCTGTCCATCACCACCCGCACCGAGCTGCTGATGGTCGTCATCGGCGCGCTGTTCGTCGCCGAGGCGGCGTCGGTGGTGCTGCAGGTGGCGGTGTACCGCACCACCCGCAACCGATTGTTCAAGATGGCGCCGTTCCACCACCACTTCGAATTGAGCAAGTGGGCGGAGACTACGGTGATCATCCGGTTCTGGATCCTGGCAGGCATCGCGGCCGCCGTGGGTCTCGGACTGTTCTACAGCGAATACCTGTCCCAGGTCGGGTGAGAGCGGAAATGGTAGAACACTCGCCCCGTGCCCTGCGTTCCCCGGGCCCCATGCTCGAATTCCTGCGTGGCCGTGACGTTCTCGTCGCCGGCTGGGGCGTCTCCGGACGCTCCCTGATCGAACCGCTGCGCGATATCGGCGCGCATCCCGTCGTCACCGACGGCGGCGCCAAGGCCCTGGCCGAGGCCGCCGAACTCGGGCTCGAGATCGCCACCACGGTGGAACTCGAGCACGCCGACCTCACGCGGTTCGCCCTCGTCATCACCAGCCCCGGCTGGCGGCCCGATTCGCCGGTGCTCGTCTCGGCGGTCACCGAGGGCATCCCGGTCTGGGGCGACGTCGAATTCGCCTGGTGGGTCGATCAGGCCCGCATCTACGGCCCGGTCCGCAAGTGGCTGGTGGTCACCGGAACCAACGGCAAGACCACGACCACCCAGATGACGCACTCGATCCTGCGCGCCGCGGGCATCGCCAGCGTGGCCTGCGGCAATATCGGCCTGCCCATCCTCGACGCCCTGCGCCGCAATCCCGGACCGCAGGTGCTCGCGGTCGAGTTGTCGTCGTTCCAGCTGCACTGGGCGCCGTCGGTGCGGCCCGAGGCGGGCGTGGTGCTCAATGTCGCCGAGGACCACCTCGACTGGCACGGCGGGCTCGACGCCTACGCCGCCGCCAAGGCGCGTGCCCTCACCGGCCGCATCGGCGTGGTCGGCCTCGACGATCCGGTCGCCGGTGCGCTGGCGCGCAAGTCCAAGGCGCGGCGCACGGTTGGCTTCCGCGTGGGCGTGCCCGCCGACGGCGAACTCGGCGTGGTCGACGGCAAACTCCTCGACCGCGCCTTCACCAAGGCCGCGATCCTCGCCGAGACCTCCGACATCAGTCCGCAGGGGCCCGCAGGCATCGCCGACGCGCTCGCCGCCTCGGCGCTGACCAGGGCCATCGACGTGGCACCACAGTTCGTGAAAGAGGGCCTGGCCGAACACAAAGTCGGCCCGCACCGCACCGCCTTCGTGCGGGAACTGGGTGGCGTCGACTTCATCGACGACTCCAAGGCGACCAACCCGCACGCCGCGCGCGCATCGATCCTCGCGCACCCGCACGTGGTGTGGGTCGCCGGTGGTCTGCTCAAGGGCGCCACCATCGACGACCTCGTCGAAGAGGTCGCCGACCGGCTCGTCGGCGCGGTCCTGTTCGGAGCCGACGCGCCGGTGATCGCCGCCGCATTGGCGCGACACGCGCCCGAAGTCCCGGTCATCGCACTGGACGCGGGAGACGATGCAGACATGGAGTCGTCGAGATCGCAGCGTGCCGAAGCGGTGATGGGCCGCGCCGTGCGCGCCGCGGCGGGCATGGCCCGGGCGGGAGACACCGTGCTGCTGGCACCCGCGGCCGCGTCCCTGGACATGTACGACGACTACACCCACCGCGGACGCTGCTTCGTCGACGCGGTCACGGCACTGGAAGACGGTGACATCGGGCGGGCGCTATGACATCGACGGGCCAGACCACCCAGACCGGGGGGCGCCGGAAACGGATCGCCCCGCAGCCGGGATGGGCGGGGGAGCGTTTCGGCGCATGGCTGGCCCGTCCGCTCGCCTCGTTCCACCTCATCGTCACCATCGCCACCCTGCTGACGGTGCTCGGCCTGGTGATGGTGCTCTCGGCGTCGAGCGTCGAAGCCTATGCCGGTGGTGGATCGGCGTATTCGCTGTTCATCCAGCAGGCCATGTTCGCCGGGCTGGGCGCCGTCGCGTTCTACATCGCGTTGCGGTTGCCGTTGCGGGTTCTGCGGCAGTGGTCTTTCCCGGCGTTCAGCATCTCGGTGATCGCGCTGGTGCTCGTGCTCATTCCGGGCATCGGTGCGGTGCACGGTGGCGCGCGGCGCTGGTTCGACATCGGACCCATCTCGATCCAGCCGTCCGAGGTCGTCAAGGTGACGCTGGTGGTGTGGGGCGCGCATCTGCTCGCGTCGCGACGCGGGGCACACCTCAAGGACATCCTGGTACCGCTGGTGCCCGCCGGCCTGCTGGTGTGTCTTCTCGTGGTGCTCGAGCCGAACCTGTCGACGACAATCGCGCTGGGCATCGTGCTGATGGCGCTGCTGTGGTTCGGTGGGCTGCCGGTGCGGTTGTTCGTCGGGATCATGGTCAGCGGCTTGGTCGTCGCGTCGGTGCTCGCGCTGTCGGCCGGGTACCGGTCCGACCGGGTGCGCGCGTTCTTCAATCCCGGTGACGATCCCCAGGGCGCCAATTACCAGGCCCGCCAGGCCAAGTACTCGCTGGCCGACGGCGGCATCCTCGGCCGCGGACTCGGGCAGAGCCGCGCCAAGTGGAGCTATCTGCCCAACTCGCACAACGACTTCATCTTCGCCATCATCGGCGAGGAACTCGGCTTCCTCGGCTGCATGGCGGTGCTCGCCCTGCTCGCGATGTTCGTCTACACCGGCATCCGCATCGCGCTGCGCTCGGTCGACCCCTTCCTGCGGCTGCTCACCGCCACCGCGACCACCTGGATCACCGCGCAGGCCCTGATCAATATCGGCTACGTCGTCGGCCTGCTGCCGGTGACCGGTCTGCAGCTGCCGCTGGTGTCGGCCGGTGGTTCGTCGCTGGCGATCACGCTGTTCATGTTCGGCATCATCGCCAGCGCGGCCAGGCACGAGCCAGAGGCCGTCGCGGCGCTCAAAGCGGGCCAGGACGGCAGGCTCAGCAGGCTGTTGCGGCTTCCCGTGCCCGAGGTGTACACCCCGGCGCCGCGCAAGCCCGCGCCGCGCGCGAAAGCCGAACGCCCACGTCAGGCCCCACGCCGCCAACCCGATGCCCCGCGCAGACGACGCGCGCCGGAAAGCCGCGGCACCAGTTCGCTACGGTCGACCAGAGCATGGGAACCGACCTATCCGATGCCACACGCTAGAGAACGAGGTAGATCCAAGTGAGTAGCCCGCGATCCGGGTTGTCGGTGATCGTCGCAGGCGGGGGAACCGCAGGCCACATCGAACCCGCGCTGGCGGTGGCCGACGCCTTGCGCAGACTCGACGATTCGATCCGGGTGACCGCACTCGGCACCGAGCGCGGACTCGAGACGAATCTGGTGCCCGACCGTGGGTACCCGCTCGAGCTGATCCCGCCGGTCCCGTTGCCCCGCAAGCCGTCGGCCGACCTGCTCCGCCTGCCCGGGCGGGTGTTCTCCTCGGTGCGCGCCACCCGCGCGGTGATCGACCGGGTGCAGGCCGATGTCGTCATCGGCTTCGGCGGCTATGTCGCCCTGCCCGCCTACCTCGCCGCGCGCGGTATCGGCAGGCAGCGCCGGATTCCGGTCGTCGTGCACGAGGCCAATGCCAAGGCGGGCATCGCGAACAAGGTCGGCGCCAAGCTGGCCACCAAAGTGCTTGCCGCCGTTCCCGACTCCGGCCTGGCCGGGGCCGAGGTCGTCGGCATCCCGGTGCGCGCCGCCATCACCGAACTCGACCGGCCCGCGCTGCGCGCGCAGGCCCGTGCGCACTTCGGTCTGCCGGCCGAGGGCCCGGTTCTGCTGGTGTTCGGCGGTTCACAGGGCGCGCGCAGCCTCAACGAGGCGATCTCCGGCGCCGCACCGCAATTGGCGGCCGCCGGGATCTCGGTGCTGCACGCGCACGGCCCCAAGAACAGCGTCGAGGTGAGTACCGCCGACGCGCCCGCACCGTACGTGGCGGTGCCGTACCTGTCGCGGATGGACCTGGCCTACGCCGCCGCCGACGCGGTGGTCTGCCGCTCCGGCGCCATGACCGTCGCCGAGGTCTCGGCCGTCGGGCTGCCCGCGTTCTACGTGCCCCTGCCGCACGGCAACGGCGAGCAGGAGTTCAACGCGCGCCCCGTGGTGACCAAGGGGGGTGGCAGAATTGTCCCCGACGCCGAGCTGACCCCGAAATTCGTGATGGACGAGGTGATTCCGCTGCTGCTCGACCCCGCCCGACTCGCCGAGATGAGCCGCGCCGCCGCAGGCGCCGGTCACCGCGACGCCGCCGACACCGTGGCACGCATCGTCGCCGGGCTCGCCCGATGAGCGATCAGCGGCCGGAGGCGGAAGCCGAGCGTGGCCAGCCGGACCGTCCGAGCACGGGCACCGCGGTGAATGCCGCGGGCGAGCCCGTGGGTTCGGCGTTGCCCGCCGAACTCGCGCGGGTGCACATGGTCGGGATCGGCGGTGCGGGCATGTCCGGTATCGCACGAATCCTGTTGGCGCGCGGCGGCGCGGTGTCGGGATCCGATGCCAGGGAGAGCCGCGGCGTGCTGTCGCTGCGGGCCCGCGGCGCGCAGGTGCGCATCGGGCACGACGCCGACGCGCTCGACCTGCTGCCCGGTGGCCCGACCGTCGTCGTCACCACCTACGCCGCCATTCCGAAGACGAATCCCGAACTGGTCGAAGCGAACCGGCGCGACATCCCCGTGCTGATGCGTCCCACCGTGCTCGCCGCCCTGATGCGCGGGCACAAGACCCTGCTCGTCTCGGGCACCCACGGCAAGACCTCGACCACCTCGATGCTGATCGTGTCGCTGCAGCACTGCGGCGCCGACCCCTCGTTCGCGGTCGGTGGCGAACTCAACGAGGCGGGCACCAACGCCCACCACGGCAGCGGTGACATCTTCGTCGCCGAGGCCGACGAATCCGACGGTTCGCTGCTGCAGTACGACCCAGACGTCGCCGTGGTCACCAATATCGAATCCGACCACCTCGACTACTTCGGCACCGACGAGGCCTACATCCAGGTCTTCGACGACTTCGCCGACCGGCTCGCCCCCGGCGGCCTGCTGGTGGTCTGCCTCGACGATCCCGGTTCGCTCGCCCTGGCCGAACGGGTCGCCCCCCGGCTCACCGAACGCGGTGTGCAGGTGCTCGGCTACGGCTCCGGCGACCTGGCCGCCGCGCCCGTGCCCGTCGGTGCCCGGCTGCTCGATTGGCAGCCGCGCGATGTCGGCGGCATCGTCGAATTCCAGCTCGGCGGTGAGACGACGCCACGCACGGTCCGCCTGTCGGTGCCCGGCAGGCACATGGCCCTCAATGCCCTCGCCGCGCTGCTCGCGGCCCGGGCGACCGGTGCCGACATCGACGAGATCGTGCAGGGCCTGGAAGGTTTCGGTGGCGTGCACCGCCGGTTCCAGTTCACCGGTCGCGAGAACGGTGTGCGCGTCTTCGACGACTACGCCCACCATCCCACCGAGGTGCGGGCCGTGCTCGAGGCCGCCGCGCAGCTCGTCGCGCAGGAGGCGCGCGACGGAGCGCGCATCGAACGCGGCCGGGTGATCGTGGTCTTCCAGCCGCATCTCTACAGCCGCACCGCCACTTTCGCGGCCGAGTTCGGCACCGCGCTGAGCCTGGCCGACGAAGTGGTCGTGCTCGACGTCTACGGCGCGCGCGAGGAACCGCTGCCCGGTGTGAACGGTGCGCTGGTGGCCCAGTCGGTGACCAAACCCGTGCACTATCAACCCGATATGTCGAAGGTCGGCCGTCAGGTCGCCGCGCTCGCGCAGCCCGGTGATGTCGTGATCACCATGGGCGCGGGCGATGTCACCATGCTGGGCAACCAGATCCTCGACGGATTGCGGGCCCGTCCGCAGCAGGGCGGCCGGTGAGATTGCCGATGCCCGCCGCGCGCGGGTGGCACGGCTACCGGCTCTGGACGGCGGTCGGGCTGGTCGTCGTCACCGTGCTCGCGGTGCTCGCGTGGTTCACCCCGGCGTTGTCGGTACGGACCGTGCGGATCGACGGCCTGACTGTCGTGCCCGAGGAACAGGTGCGCGAGCGGCTCGAGATCCCGGACGGGCGTTCGATGTTGCGCATCGACACCACCGAGATCGCCCGCCGCGTGGCGGCGATCCCCACGGTGCGCTCGGTCCGGGTGCAGCGGAATTTTCCGTCGACGGTGCTGGTGACGGTCGTGGAGCGAACTCCGGTGGTGTACATCGACGCTCCCGACGGCGCGCACCTGATCGACGCCGAGAGTGTGGAATTCGCGATCGAGCCCGCACCGCCGATCGGCGTGCCGAAATTGGTCACCGAGGGCTCGATGTCGGGGCCGGATGCGGCTCGCGCCGCCGTCGCCGTGCTGGTCACGCTGCCGCCCGCGTTGTCGGTGCAGGTGGGTGAGGTTGTCGCACGGTCCATTTCGGATGTCTCGCTCAACCTGCGCGACGGAAGAAAGGTAGTGTGGGGCGGCACGGGCGACGGGGAGCGCAAAGCTGCCGTCGTAATGCCGCTGCTCACCCGGGAAGGCACCGTGTTCGACGTTTCGAGTCCGAATCTGGTCACGGTAAAGTGAGCGAAACTTCGGCGCGCCTGCGCCGGGATCGCGGTGGCTGCGAATAGCGTTCCGCAGCAGTCGGATACTTGACATAACGCCAACCCTATGGTTGAGGTTGAGGGTTTTAGATCGAAGGAAGGCGAGAGCCCATGACGCCCCCGCACAACTACCTTGCCGTGATCAAGGTCGTCGGTATCGGCGGCGGCGGCGTGAACGCCGTCAACCGGATGATCGAACAGGGACTCAAGGGAGTCGAGTTCATCGCGGTCAATACCGACGCACAGGCCCTGCTGATGAGCGACGCCGATGTGAAGCTCGATGTCGGCCGTGAACTCACCCGAGGACTTGGCGCCGGAGCCGATCCGGAAGTCGGTCGCAAAGCGGCCGAAGACCACAAGGACGAGATCGAAGAGGTGCTCAAGGGCGCCGACATGGTCTTCGTCACCGCAGGCGAAGGCGGTGGTACCGGAACCGGTGGCGCCCCTGTCGTCGCCAGCATCGCCCGCAAGCTGGGCGCGCTGACTATAGGCGTCGTGACCCGGCCGTTCTCCTTCGAAGGAAAACGGCGTGGGAACCAGGCCGAAGTGGGCATCAACCTGCTTCGCGAGTCGTGCGACACCCTCATCGTCATTCCGAACGACCGGCTGCTGCAGCTGGGCGACGCGGCGGTGAGTCTGATGGATGCCTTCCGGTCGGCAGACGAAGTTCTGCTCAACGGTGTTCAGGGTATTACCGACCTGATCACCACCCCAGGCCTGATCAACGTCGACTTCGCCGACGTGAAGAGTGTGATGTCGGGTGCCGGTTCGGCGCTCATGGGCATCGGCTCGGCGCGCGGTGAGGGCCGGTCGGTGAAAGCTGCCGAGACGGCGATCAATTCGCCACTGCTCGAGGCATCGATGGACGGTGCGCACGGCGTGCTGCTCTCGATCGCGGGCGGTTCCGATCTCGGTCTGTTCGAGATCAACGAGGCCGCCTCGCTGGTGCAGGAGGCCGCCCACATCGAGGCCAACATCATCTTCGGTACGGTCATCGACGATTCGCTCGGCGACGAAGTGCGCGTCACCGTGATCGCCGCCGGTTTCGACGGCGGCGGCCCCTCGCGGCGCGCGGTCGAGAACACCATGCAGACCGGCCGGTCCTCGTCGAACCCGATCGGCTCCGGTCGTGCGGGCGAGGTGGGACAGAGCCGCAGCACGGAGGCCCCGGCCCGGCCCACCGAGCCCGCCACCGCGGGTATGTCGAGCGGACGGGCGGCGGCGCCCAACTACCGCGACACCGAGCGGTACCGGGAGTCGGAGCGTCAGCGGGTCACCGAGCAGGCGCTCAACCGCGTCAACAACCCCGAACCGCGCGACGACGGCGACGATGACGACGACATCGAGGTGCCGATCTTCATGCGCCGCTAGGCACGGACAACAGCGCCCGAACTCCCCGGTGAGTTCGGGCGCTTTCGCGTCTCCGGCTCAGCCCGGGGTCGCCGAGACCAGTGTCGGGTTGACCGATGTCACCCCACGCGCGCACCGATCGACCCGCCGACCGCACTACCCTCGAACCATGACTTCCGCACCCCCCACCGTGACCGTTCGCCGGGTGACCACCACCCGCGCCGGTGGCTTCTCCGTCGCCCCGTACGACTCGTTCAACCTGGGCGATCACGTCGGTGACGATCCGGAGGCCGTGCGCCGCAACAGGATCCGCCTGGCCGAGGGCATCGGGCTCACCCCCGACCGGCTGGTGTGGATGGAGCAGGTGCACGGCCGCAATGTCGAGATCGTCGACGGGCCACGCGCGGAGCCGGTCCCGGTGACCGACGCGCTCGTCACCACGGTGCCCGGCCTCGCCCTGGTCGTCCTCACCGCCGACTGCGTGCCGATCCTGCTGTCCGACGACGAGGCAGGCGTGATCGCGGCGGTGCACGCGGGCCGCATCGGCGCCAGAATCGGCATCGTGCCACGAGTACTCGAGGCGATGGTCTCCGTCGGCGCCCGGGTGGAGCGCATCGGCGCCTTCCTCGGGCCGGCCGCGTCGGGCCGTCAGTACGAGGTGCCGGCCGCCATGCGCGCCGACGTGGAGGCCCACCTGCCCGGCAGCGCAACCACCACGGTCCGCAAGACCCCCGGCCTGGACCTGCGTGCGGGCATCAGCAGACAGCTCACCGAGGCGGGCGTCGGCGGCATCGCCCTCGACCCGCGCTGCACTATCGAGGACAAAACCCTGTTCAGCCACCGCCGCGGCGCCCCGACCGGCCGCATCGCGGGTGTGATCTGGATGGACGCGACCGCATGAGCCCACAGCACACCACCCGGCGAGGGGAGGCCGCATGACCCAGGAGACCTCGACCGGCACCGATCGCGAGAGCGAGCTCTCGACCCGCCTGGACGGGCTGCTCACGCGTCTCGACGCCGCCGTGGCCGCCGCGGGTCGCCCGGCCGGCTCGGTGCGGCTGCTGCCGGTGACGAAATTCTTCCCGGCTGCCGATGTCGACATCCTCTACCGCCTCGGCAGGCGCGAGTTCGGCGAGTCACGCGAACAGGAGGCCTCGGCCAAGGTCGCCGAGCTGGCCTACGACGACGTCGAGTGGCACATGATCGGCCGCTTGCAGCGCAACAAGGCCCGCGCCGTGGCCCGATGGGCACACACCGTGCACTCGGTCGACAGCGAACGGCTGGCAAACGCGCTGGACCGGGCGGTGACCGACGCACAGGCAGCCGGCGAGCGTACCGCGCCCCTGCGGGTGCTGCTGCAGGTGAGCCTGGACGCCGACCCCGGACGCGGGGGTGTCGAACCGGCCGATCTACCCGCCCTGGCCGACCTGGTAGCGAAGGCCCCCGGACTGCATCTGGCCGGTCTGATGGCGATTCCACCCCTTGACGCCGACATTCATGCGTCCTTTGCGAAGCTTGCGACTTTGCACACTTCGCTGCTCTCGCAACACGCCGATGCCACCGAACTTTCTGCAGGTATGTCGGGTGATTTGGAGATCGCGGTCGAACACGGTTCGACGTGTGTGCGTGTCGGTACCGCCTTGATGGGCGCCCGACCGATAACCTCGGCGTAGCAAAGAAACCTCATCAGTCACATTCGACACATACGATTGGCCGACGAGGCGCTGAGCAAGAACTTCAACACCCGGCCGCCACCGGGGCCGAAGGAAGGTCGTCCAGGATGAGCACGCTGCACAAGTTCAAGGCGTACTTCGGCATGGTTCCGCTCGATGAGTACGAAGACGACTACGTCGACGATCACGCCTCGCGCGGCCCCGAGGAGCGCGCCGGCCGTACTCGCCCGCGCAGCTACGACCGCTACGCCGAAGATCGTTACGGCTCCGAACGTTTCGGCGACGAAGCCGACGACTTCCCCCAGCCTGCCTACAAGCCGGCTTATCAGGCGCGTCGCGACGACTACGTCGACGACGCCTACGCCGAGGATCGCTACGATCCGCCGCGGCGCCCGACCAGGATCGAGACGGCGCCCTCGTCGGGCCGTGCGTTCCGGGCGGGCGGGGTCGCGCCGGGGATGCGCGGCTCGACCCGTGGCGCGCTCGCGGTCGATCCCGACGCCGAGGAGCGCAGGTTGGAGGAGCGCTTGCGCCCCGAGCCCGCGCCCGTGCGGCGGCCCGGGATCTTCGAGGACGGAGGTCCCTTGTCCAAGATCACCACGCTGCGTCCGCGCGATTACAGCGAGGCCAGGATCATCGGTGAGCGTTTCCGCGAGGGAAACCCGGTCATCATGGACCTGGTCGACCTGAGCAACGCCGATGCCAAGCGGCTGGTCGATTTCGCGGCCGGGCTGGCGTTCGCGCTGCGTGGCTCGTTCGACAAGGTGGCCACGAAGGTGTTCCTGCTCTCACCGGCCGATGTCGACGTATCGGCCGAAGAGCGTCGTCGGATCGCCGAAAACGGCTTCTACAACCAGAAATAGTGACAATTCACCGACTGCCATGATGGCCGCCCGCGCATTGCGCGGCGCGGCCATTTTGCACGTCGCCGATTTTGCGGCAGAGTGAACCCGTGGCCCTGTTCGCGGTTCTGTACCTCGTGCTTTTCATCTTCTGGCTGTTGTTGATCAGCCGGGTGATCGTGGAGTTCATCCGCAGTTTCGCGCGTGACTGGCGCCCGACCGGCGTGGTGGTGATCGTGTTGGAGTTCATCTTCACCGTCACCGATCCGCCGGTGAAACTGTTGAGACGCTTGATACCTCCCGTGAATCTGGGCGGTATTCGGCTCGATCTGTCGATTATGGTTCTGCTCTTCGTCGTGTTCATCCTGATGTCCATCGTGGGTAGGCTCGGGCAGCCCGTGACCTCCGTGTGACACAATGAGTCGAGAAGACCGCTTGCTAGTTCTCCAAAGACCGCGTGAAGGGATCCTTCGATGCCGCTGACTCCCGCCGATGTGCACAACGTCGCGTTCAGCAAACCGCCGATCGGTAAGCGCGGCTACAACGAGGACGAGGTCGATGCCTTCCTGGATCTCGTCGAGCAGGAGCTTTCGCGCCTGATCGAGGAGAACGCCGACCTGCGTCAGCGGGTCGCCGAGCTCGACACCGAGCTAGCCGACGCCAAGAAGAACCGCGGGTCGGCCCCGGTCGCCGCCGTGAAGGCCCCGGTCCAACAGGCACCGCCGCCCGCCCCAGAACCTATTCCGGCGCCGGTCCCGGCGGCGCCGCCCGCGCCGATGCCGGTGGCCGCGCCCGTCCGCGACAACTCGGGCCCCGACGCCAACATGCAGGCCGCGAAGGTCCTCACCCTGGCGCAGGAGATGGCCGACCGCCTCACCACCGACGCCAAGACCGAGGCCGAGAGCCTGCTGTCGAACGCGCGGGCAAACTCCGAGCGTCTGGTCGGTGACGCCCGTACCCGCTCCGAGGCGATGATCGCCGACGCGCGGCAGAAGTCCGACGCGATGCTCGCCGACGCGCAGAACCGCTCCGAGACCCAGATCCGCCAGGCCAAGGACAAGGCCGAGGCCCTCACCGCCGACGCCGAGCGTCAGCACGCGGAGATCATGGCGACCATCACCCAGCAGCGCACGGTGCTGGAAAGCCGGATCGAGCAGCTCAAGACCTTCGAGCGCGAGTACCGCGTGCGCCTGAAGTCCTACCTGGAGTCGCAGCTCGAGGAACTGGAGAACCGTGGTTCGGCCGTTCCGGTCGACGGCGGCGAGTTCGCGGGCGACACCAACGGATCGTCCAACAGTTTGGCTCCGGCCTCCTCCTTCGCCAAGGGCGCCAAGTAAACTGGAACCCGGGTCGCGCGGCGCAGCGCGTCGCGTGATTCGGGAACGCCCAGTTCGTCGGGCTGCTCGGTTGCTTGGGAGTCAGCATGCTCGTCTTGACGCTCGTTCTGGCCGCGATCGGATTCGCGCTGCTCGTGGCGGCACTCGCCACCGGTTCGGTGGCGTGGGCGTGGGCCTGCATCCTGATCTGTATCGTCGGCGCGGGCACCCTGCTGGTGAGCGCGCTGGCCGGTGGGCGGCCCGAGAACGACCCGGTCCAGCCGGGGCGACATGCCCGCAAGGACTGACCGCTCGGAAATGGGCTGGACGAACCCAGCTAGAATCGACTGACACACGGCGTTGATCCGGCCATCACCGGGGAGTCTTCGGAAGAACGGCGCACTCGCGCTCAGTAGAACCGAACGGGTGAGCCCGTCACAGCTCGCAACGAGAGGCTCGCGTGCTTTCCCGGCGCGGGCAAACGGGGTGGTACCGCGGTTTCGGCGCACCTGCGCCGGCATCGTCCCCGTGCCACGGATCCGCGCCTGCGGCGCGGCGGCACGAGGAGCATTCCGCAATGGCGGACGAGACAACCACCGGTGGTGCGTACCCCCGGGTCGATTTCGGTGCCGGTTCCGGCGCGACGTTCCCGGAACTCGAAACCACGGTGCTCGACTACTGGGCCCGCGACGACACCTTCCGCGCCAGCATCGACAACCGCGACGGCAACAGTGAGTTCGTCTTCTACGACGGACCGCCCTTCGCCAACGGCCTGCCGCACTACGGCCACCTGCTCACCGGCTACGTCAAGGACCTGATCCCGCGCTTCCAGACCATGCGCGGCAAGAAGGTCGACCGGCGCTTCGGCTGGGACACCCACGGCCTGCCCGCCGAGATCGAGGCCGAGAAGCAACTCGGCATCACCGACAAATCGCAGATCGACGCGATGGGGCTGGCCGAGTTCAACGCCGCCTGCAAGTCCTCGGTGCTGCGCTACACCAACGAGTGGCGCGAGTACGTCACCCGCCAGGCGCGCTGGGTCGACTTCGACAACGACTACAAGACCCTCGATCTCGACTTCATGGAGTCGGTGATGTGGGCGTTCAAGTCGCTCTACGACAAGGGACTGATCTACCAGGGCTTCCGGGTGCTGCCCTACAGCTGGTACGAGCAGACGCCGCTGTCGAACCAGGAGACCCGCCTCGACGACGCCTACAAGATGCGCCAGGACCCGGCGGTCACCGTCGACATGGTGCTGTCGGTCCCCGCCGAACACCCCCTGGCCGCGCTCGACGGCGCCAACGCGCTGATCTGGACGACCACCCCGTGGACCTTGCCGTCCAACCTCGCGATCGCGGTGCACCCCGACGTGCGCTACGTGCATCTCCAGGCCGCCGACGGCAAGCGTTATCTGCTTGCCGCCGAACGGGTTTCGCACTACTCCCGTGAGTTCGGTGAGGAACCGGCCGTGCTCGGCGAGTACGACGGCGCCGCCCTGGCCGGGCTGTCCTACCAGCCGCCGTTCGACTTCTTCCTCGGTCATCCGAACGCACACCGGGTACTCACCGCCGACTACGTCACCACCGACTCCGGCACCGGAATCGTCCACCTCGCACCGGCTTTCGGTGAGGAGGACATGGACGTGGCCTCGGCCAACGGCATCGAGATCGTGCAGCCGCTCGACCCGGCGGGCAAGTTCACCTCGATGGTGCCGCCGTACGAGGGCCTGATGGTGTTCGACGCCAACCCGGTCATCATCAAGGACCTCAAGGCCGCCGGAAAACTGCTTCGGCACGAGACGATCGAGCACTCCTACCCGCACAGCTGGCGTTCGGGTCAGCCGCTGATCTACATGGCGGTCCCGTCCTGGTTCGTCGCGGTCACCAAGTTCCGTGACCGGATGGTCGAGCTGAACAAGCACATCACCTGGGTGCCCGAACACATCCGCGACGGACAGTTCGGCAAGTGGCTCGAGGGCGCGCGCGACTGGAACATCAGCCGTAATCGCTACTGGGGCAGCCCGATCCCGGTGTGGGTGTCCGACGACCCGGCCCACCCGCGCGTGGACGTCTACGGTTCGCTCGACGAACTCGAGCGCGACTTCGGCGTGCGACTGGAAGACCTGCACCGCCCCGGCATCGACGATCTCACCCGGCCCAACCCCGACGACCCGACCGGGAAGTCGACCATGCGCCGGGTCCCCGAGGTGCTCGACTGCTGGTTCGAGTCGGGTTCGATGCCGTTCGCCCAGGTGCACTACCCGTTCGAGAACAAGGAGTGGTTCGACAGCCACTTCCCCGGCGATTTCATCGTCGAGTACAACGGGCAGACCCGCGGCTGGTTCTACACCCTGCACGTGCTCTCGACCGCGCTGTTCGACTCGCCGTCGTTCAAAACCGTTGCCGCGCACGGCATCGTGCTCGGCGACGACGGCCTGAAGATGTCGAAGTCCAAGGGTAACTACCCCGACGTCAACGAGGTCTTCGACCGCGACGGTTCCGACGCGATGCGCTGGTTCCTGATGAGCTCGCCGATCCTGCGCGGCGGCAACCTCATCGTCACCGAGCGCGGCATCCGCGAAGGCGTGAGCCACGCGCTGCGCCCGTTATGGAACGCGTGGACCTTCCTGCAGCTCTACGCCTCGAAGCCCGGTGTGTGGCGCACGGATTCACCGAACGTGCTCGACCGCTACATCCTGGCCAAGCTCGCGGTGACCCGCGACGTGATGACCGAGGCGCTCGAGACCTACGACATCGCCGGTGCCTGCGACGAGCTGCGCTCGTTCGCCGACGCGCTCACCAATTGGTATGTGCGCCGGTCGCGTTCGCGCTTCTGGTCCGAGGACCGCGACGCCGTGGACACCCTGCACACGGTGCTCGAGGTGGCCACCCGGCTGGCCGCGCCGCTGCTGCCGCTGATCAGCGAGGTGATCTGGCGTGGGCTCACCGGCGAACGCTCGGTGCACTTGGCCGACTGGCCCGCCGAGTCCGAGCTGCCGCACGATCCGGAGCTGGTGGCGGCCATGGACGAGGTGCGTACCGTGTGTTCCACGGTGCTGAGCCTGCGCAAGGCCAAGAACCTGCGGGTGCGGTTGCCGTTGGCCGAGGTGACCATCGCGGCGGCCGACGCCGAACGGCTCGCCCCGTTCACGGCGCTGATCGCCGACGAGGTCAATGTCAAGAAGGTCGATCTGACCACCGATGTCGCCGCGCACGGCCGTTTCGAGCTGGCCGTCAACGCCCGCGCGGCCGGTCCGCGCCTGGGCAAGCAGGTGCAGACGGTGATCAAGGCTGTGAAGGCGGGGGAGTGGTCGGAATCGGCCGACGGTGTCGTCACCGCCGCCGGCATCACGCTGCTGCCCGAGGAGTACACCCAGCGCCTGGTCGCCGCCGAACCCGAATCCACGGCCGCCCTGCCCGGCAATGCCGGTCTGGTGGTGCTGAATTCGGTGGTCACCGAGGAGCTGGAAGCCGAGGGCTGGGCCCGCGACCTCATCCGCGACCTGCAGGAAACCCGTAAGTCGCAGGGTCTGGACGTGTCGGACCGCATCACCGTGGTGCTCGAGGTCCCCGCCGAGCGGGCCGAGTGGGCCGAGACCCACCGCGACCTGATCGCCGGTGAAATCCTCGCGACCACACTGACTTTCGGTGCGGTCGACGCGGACGCCCCGGAAATCACCGGTGGGGTGAAGGTGTCGCTCGCCAAGGCCTGATCGGTCCGTCCGGGGTCGGCCGCGCCCGGCCCCGGACACACTTTCAGGTCCAAAATCGCAGGCTGACGGGACAGTTCGCGGGAAGGTTGCTGAAATGGCGACTTTCTCGGGCCACTTCGGGCACAATGGGTCGAGTTGCTGCACATGCGCATGGAACACGCTGAGGTGACAGCGACGGTTCGTGATGAGTGTCCTGTGGAAACGGGGCCGCGACGGAAGTGAGTTCACCTCCGTCGCGGCACCGGATCGACGGGCGGCGTGCCTCGATCGGTGAGATGCCGCCCGGTAACCGACCAGTCGGCGACCCGTCGCCGGGACGAGGGGAGTCCACCTGTGCGGCGAAAAGTTCTGCGGCGCCTGCTGTTCGGGTTCGTCGCGACGATCGCGACGAACCTCGTTCTCGCGGACAAACGGTGTTGACCGCTCGCCTGCGCCGCGCGGGAGCGGCGCAGGCGAACCGCTAGTCCACCAGCTGGCGCAGCAGCGGCCCGTACTCGGGATGGGCCAGCGCCGAAGCGAATTGGGCGACCAGGTAGTCGGCCGGGTTACCGGTGTCGTACCAGCGGCCCTGGATCACCTGCCCGTACACCGCGTGTTCGGCGGCGTACTTGTTGATCGCGTCGGTCAGGTACACCTCGCCGGTGCGGTGGGTGTACCAGTTGTCGGTCTGCAGCTGCAGTTCGTCGATGATGCCCGGCGTCACCACGTACCCGCCGATGGCCGCGTACGCCGACGGCGCGTCCTCCGGCTTCGGCTTCTCCATCAGCCCGGAGATGCGCAGCAACCCGTCGTCGAGGTCCTCGCGCACCACCGGCACGCCGTAGCGCTGCGACTCGCCCGGCTCCATCGGCATCAGGGCCAGCACCGGGCAGCCGGTGGACTCGTAGGCCTTGATGAGCTGCTGGGCGCGCGGTACCTCGGCGACGAACACGTCGTCGGGCCAGAGCACCAGCATCGGTTCGTCGCCCAGGTGCCGGGCGGCGTTGAGCACCGGGGTGCCGTTGCCGTACGGGCCGTGCTGGTCGAGGTAGGTGATGTGACCCTCGCGCGATAGCTCACCCACCTCCTCCACGGCGTCGGCGTAGGCGGACTTGCCGTCGGCACGCAATTGGGCGACCAGCGCCGGGTTCGGCCGGAAATGGTCCTGGATCAGCGACTTGCCACTGGTCACCACGATGGTGATGTCGGTGATGCCGGAGGCGACCAGCTCACGCACCGTGTGCTCGATGACGGGTTTGTCGCCGACCGGCAGCATCTCCTTCGGCGTCGCCTTGGTCAGGGGCAGCAGCCGGGAGCCGATTCCCGCGGCCGGGATAAC
The DNA here is from genome assembly GCF_013839555.1 of Nocardia sp. GTS18. Lineage (NCBI taxonomy): Bacteria > Bacillati > Actinomycetota > Actinomycetes > Mycobacteriales > Nocardiaceae > Nocardia > Nocardia sp. GTS18. The sequence goes on from NZ_JACBIU010000023.1 coordinate 65,831, forward strand.
AGCCTTACGGATCTTCATCACCCGATCATCACACATTTCGAGGTGTCTGTGCGGTGCCTCGGTGGCGGCCGGGTGTCGAGGATCTGTCGGTGCGGGCGCGTACATTGCGCTCGTGAGCACCCATGTCCCGGTCGAGGCCAGGCCCGATGCGGCGGTCAGCGCACGTCGATGGGTGCTGCACATCGATATGGACGCCTTCTTCGCCTCGGCCGAACAGCTCACCCGGCCGACCCTGCGCGGCAGGCCGGTGCTCGTGGGTGGGGTCGGTCAGCGCGGGGTGGTGGCAGGCGCCAGCTATGAGGCGCGGGTGTTCGGTGCGCGTTCGGCCATGCCCATGCATCAGGCGCGGCGGCTGGTCGGTGTCTCGGCGGTGGTCGTGCCGCCACGTGGGGCCGTGTATTCAGTGCTGAGCGGGCGGGTGTTCGACGCGCTGCGCAGCCGGGTACCGGTGCTCGAGACGTTGTCGTTCGACGAGGCGTTCGCCGAACCGGCCGAGCTCGCCGGGGCGAGCGTCGCCGAGGTCGAGGAGTACTGCGCGATGCTGCGCGCACTGGTCCGTGCGCGGACGGGTCTCACCGCCTCCATCGGGGCGGGCACCGGGAAACAGCTGGCCAAGATCGGCTCCGGACTGGCGAAACCCGATGGGATGCGGGTGATTTCGCCGTCCGAGCAAGGCGCGCTGCTGGCCGGGTTGCCGGTGCGCAAACTGTGGGGCATCGGTCCGGTCGCCGAATCGCGATTACGCAGCCTCGGTATCGAGACCGTCGGCGCGTTCGCCGCGCTGCCGGAAGTCGAGGCCGCCTCGATCCTCGGCGGCAGTGTCGGTGCCGCGCTGCACCGGCTGGCGCGCGGAATCGACGACCGGCCGGTCAGCGAGCGTGCCGAGGCCAAGCAGATCAGCGCCGAGAACACCTACGAACGCGACATCGTCACCCTCGCCGACCTGCGCACCGCGATCACCGCCATGGCCGCCTCGGCGCATCGCAGACTCGAACGCGACGGTCGCGCCGCCCGCACCGTCGTCCTCAAACTCAAGAAATCCGACATGAGCATCGTGACCCGCTCGTTCACGCTGCCCTATGCCACCACCGAACTGAGCACGCTGACCGCGGCCGCGCAACGTTCGGCCATCGACCCCACCGAACTCGGACCCATCCGGCTGGTGGGGGTCGGTTACGGCGGGCTCACCATGGTTCGCCAGGAATCGCTGTTCCCCGAACTCGACCAGGCGCTGCCCGCCGATATCGACACCGATTCTGTTGAGCCCCCCGAGCCGGTGGCCGAACAAGCGGAACTGCCGGTGGGGCAATGGCTTCCGGGTATGGACGTGCGGCATCCGGAATTCGGGCACGGGTGGGTGCAGGGGGCGGGCTACGGCGTGGTGACAGTGCGTTTCGAGACCAGTTCGACAGGCCCCGGCCCGGCGCGTACCTTTCCTGCCGACGAATCGGGACTGTCGCCCGCCGACCCGCTCGCCAGCCTCGACTGAGCGGGCCACGCCCGGCAGCCCGCCCCTCGAACCGAAGGACGAGCAGTTGACCCACCGCAGGATCGGCCGTGTCGCGATCGCAGGCCTGGCCGTGATCACCGCACTCGGGCTGAGCGCGTGCACCGAAGACAAGCCCGCCGCCAAGACGACCACCAGCGCCAAGGCGACCACGACGACCGCCACCGACGACGCGCTGCCACCGGTGCCGTCGGTGGAGGAGCTCAACGCCCAGCTCAACACCGCGCTGGACCCCTCGGTGCCCAACGAGCAGAAGCTGGACTTCGTGCAGGGCGGCGAGGCCGATCCCGAGCTGCCGAACCGCCTGGCCGTCGCCGCGCGCGACGCCGGTGCCCAGGTGCAGGTCACCGAGGTGACCTCCTTCGGTGACAGTGTGAACGCCAAGGCGAACTTCACGGTGAACGGGCAGACGAATGTGGTGGACGTGCCGTTCGTGGCCGACGCCGGTAAGTGGAAGGTGCAGAAGGCGTGGGCCTGCACGATGCTGACGAATCTGGGTCAGCAGTCGGCCGCGTGCGTCTGACATTCCGCTGTGCTGACGGCTCCACGCCGGGGCGGCTGGGGCGCGGGCGGGCGCGCGGTTAGGATCAGGCCCCGTGGTTGAGACGATCGTGCGGCAGGGGCATCCGCCCAAGGGTGCTTCGGAGCCGGTGCGACCGGGTTCGCCCGGCTGGGCGCGGGTCGTGGCGATTGTCGCCGGGCTGATCGCGGTGCTCAGCGCCGCGGCCATCCCCTTCCTTCCCGTCCGCGTCGACGCGGCGAGCGTGTCCTGGCCGCAGCAGGGCTCGCCCGCGTCGGTCGAGGCACCGCTCGTGGCCTACGCCCCCGCCGCTCTGACGGCGACGGTGCCGTGTGCGGCATTGAGTTCGGTCGCGGCGACCGGCGGGGTGGTCGTGTCCACCGTGCCGAGGCAATCGGCCGACATGGAGAAATACGGCTTCGTCGTCAAGGTCGTCGCCGACACTCCCGAGCGCCCCGGTCGGGTCGACGTGGTGTCGCGTTCGATGCTGGTGTGGACCGCGCCGCTGGCCGAGGTGCTCGACCGGTCGTGCGCGCTCACCGTCACCCTGTCGCCGACCGGATCAACGGTCACCACAACGGGACTCGGGGAGGGCGCCACCCTCGCCGGTGATCTCCGCCCACAGGTGGTCGGGGTGTTCAGCGAGCTCACCGGTGCCGCACCCGCCGACCTGGCGGTGCGTGTGGACGTCGATTCGCGCTACATCACCTCGCCCACCTGGCCCAAGCTCGCGGTGATCGCGCTGTGCGCGCTCGCGACGCTCGTCGCGCTGTTCGCGCTGCACCGGCTCGACGCCGCCGACGGCCGGTCGGCGCGCCGGTTCCTGCCGCAGCGCTGGTGGCGGCTGCGCCCGGTCGACTGGCTGGTGTTCGCGGTGCTCGGCGTCTGGCATTTCATCGGCGCCAACACCTCCGACGACGGCTACATCCTCGGGATGGCAAGGGGCGCACGCAGTTCGGGCAACATGTCGAACTACTACCGCTGGTTCAGCGTCGACGAGGGCCCGTTCTACACCCCCTACACCGACATCATCGGCTGGCTCACCCACATCTCCACCGTCAGCCCGCTCGTCCGCCTGCCCGCGCTGCTCGCCGGCGTGCTCACCTGGTGGTTGATCAGCCGTGAAGTGCTGCCGCGCCTGGGTATCGCGTTGCGGCACAGCAAGCTCGTCACCTGGACCGCGGCGCTGGTGTTCCTCGCGTTCTGGCTGCCCTACAACAACGGCTTGCGCGCGGAATTCGTTGTCGCCCTCGGTGTTCTGGTCACCTGGGTGTCGGTGGAGCGGGCCATCGCCACGCGGCGGTTGCTGCCCTACGCGGTGGCGGTGATCGTGGCCGCGTTCACCCTCACCGGTGCGCCGTCGGGGCTGATCTGCCTCGGCGCGCTGGTGGCCGGCGCGCGCACCATGACGGCGGTGATCGTGCGCCGGGCCAAGACGGTGGGCTACCTGTCGCAGCTGCTGCCGATCCTCGCGGCGGGTGTCGTCGTGCTCACCGTCGTCTTCGCCGACCGCACCCTGGCCGGTGTGCGCGAGATGTTCGCGGTGCACGAGAAGATCGGGCCGGGGGAGTCCTGGTTCTTCGAGTTCCTGCGCTACCAGTTCCTGTTGCAGATCAACGCCGACGGCTGGCTCACCCGCCGCTTCGGGGTCTTCGTCATGCTGCTCGGCCTCGTCGTGTGCGCGGCGACCATGCTGCGGCGCGGCGGGCACATCCCCGGCACGGCCGTCGGACCCACCCGGCGCCTGCTCGGCATCACCCTCGCCGCCATGGTGCTGATGATGTTCTCGCCGACCAAGTGGACGCACCAGTTCGGTGTGTTCGCCGGCCTCGCCACCTGCGTCGCCGCCGTCACCGCGGTCGCCGTGAGCCCGCAGGTGCTGCGGCCCCTGCGTAATCGGGCACTGTTCGCTGCCGCGGTGTTCTTCGCGCTCGCGGTGACCTTCGTCGGTGCCAACGGCTACTGGTACGTGTCGGCGTGGGGTGTGCCGTGGTGGGACAAGCCGCCGTCGGTCGCCGGGTTCGGTGTCTCCACGGTGTTCGCCGGGCTCACCGGGCTCGCGCTGCTGATCGCCGCCTGGTTCCACATCCATCCGAGTCCGTCGGCCAAGCCGACGCGGCTGAGCGGTGTGCCCGTGCTCGCGGTGGCCGCCGCGATGATGGTGCTGTTCGAGGTGGCGTCCTTCGCGAAGGCCGCCGTCGCCCAGTACCCGGCGTACTCGGTGGCGAGCTCGAACCTGAACGCGGCGTTCGGCGGTGGCTGTGGGATGGCCGACGAAGTGCTCGTCGAAACCGACGCCAACGCCTCGATGCTCGCCCCGCTCGCCGGTGACATGACCACGACCATGACGGGCGAATCGACCGGTTTCCGCCCCGACGGCGTGGCTCCCGTGCTCACCTCCGACGAGGTGGAATCCACGACCGGCCAAGCGAATTCGGTCTCCGACGACCCCGACGAGCTGCGCGACGCGACCACGTCGGCCGGTTCGGAATCACGCCAGGGTTCGCTGCAGCTCCCGTTCGGCCTCGACCCGGCCACCACCCCGGTACTCGGCAGCTACCGGGCAGGCACGCAGGAACCCGCCGCCCTGACCACCGGCTGGTTCCGCCTGCCCGAGGGCCCGCGCGGCCCGCTGCTCGCGGTGTCGGTGGCCGGTCGGATCCGCTCGGTCGACGCCGACGGCATCGTGCACCCCGGCCAGGACCTGACGGTCGAATACGGCACCGCCGCGCCCGACGGCACGGTGCAGGTGACCGGTCAGGTGATGCCGATCGACATCGGCCCCGCGCCGATCTGGCGCAACCTGCGCGTCCCGCTCGACCAGCTCCCCGCCGACGCCACGGCGGTCCGCCTGGTCGCCGCCGACAAGGACCTCGGTCCCGACCAGTGGCTCGCGGTGACCCCGCCGCGCATGCCCCAGACCACCACCCTGAGCGCCTTGGTCGGCCGCGACACCCCCGTGTTGCTGGACTGGACAGTGGGCCTGCACTTCCCATGCCAGAACCACATGCCCACCTATAACGGCGTGTCCGAAATCCCCGAGTACCGCATCCTGCCCGACCGCAACGGCGCGACCATCACCAACCTCTGGCAGGGCCATGACGGCGGCGGCCCACTCGGCTGGACCCAACTCCTCTTCACCGCCCGCACCCTCCCCACCTACCTGAACAACGACTGGGACAAGGACTGGGGCTCCCTCGAGCAATACCTGCCCCGAGACACCACAGCCACCCCCGCCGAGGTCTCGGTGAACCCCCGAACGGAGTGGGGCATCTGGACTCCCGGCCCGGTCATCACCGCCTGGTAACCCAGGACGCATGATCACCACGCTCAGGTGGATGGATTCACCCCGAAATCCGCCACAACGGCGTGGTGATCACTCGTCCAATCGGCCCATGCCCTAGAGGGCCACGCTGGTGGCGGATTTCGGGCGAAGCCCGCCCGACTACGGCGTGGTGTCGCTGGTCCTGTCGGCTGAGGCTCCGTGTGCCGCCTGGAGGGTTGCTCCCCACGTTGTGGTGGATTGATTCGGGTCGAGGCCCGCCATTAGGGGCGTGGTGACCGCTCGTCCCCAGTGGCTGAGGCCCGGTGTGCCGCCTAGACGGGTTGCTCGCCGTGCTGTGGTGGATTGATTCGGGGCTGAAGCCCGCCACCACGGCGTGGTGATCGGTTGTCCAGTGGCAGCGGCGGCCTCGATGCGCGCGGTTGCCGCCGACGCCCAGGGCGCCTGCGCGAACATGTGGTCGTCGCTGGGCGGGGTTGTGTCTGCGCGGGTGTCAGGTGGTGGCGATGCGGTGGGCGAGGGTGGGGAGGTCGGTGCCGGTGAGGCCGGGGTAGCCGTGGAGGATGTCGCGCCAGCGGGTGGGGACGGCGGAGGCGCCCCATCGGGCGCCGAGGAGGCCGCCTGCGATGGCGGCGGTGGTGTCGGTGTCGTTGCCCGCGCGGACGCACGCTTCCAGGGCGAGGGGAAGGTGGGTGGGTGCGGAGCTGTCCGTGGTGGTGATGGCCCACCAGGCGGTCTGCAGGGCGTGGACGACCCAGCCGTTGTTGGGGAAGTCGGCGGGGGTGCCGTGTTCGGCCTCGTCGAGTCGGGCGGTCCAGTAGTCGGAATACGCTGAACCGCTGACGTATTCGCGCACGCCGTCGAAGTTCGCGTGCAGTACGGCGTGCCGGATGGCGTACGTCCAGATCTTGCAGGCTTCGACGGCCTGCTCGTCGTAGTGGGTGAGCATGCCGACCCGCCCGGCCGCCGCGACGCATTCGGCCGCGTCGTCGAGGTAGGCGAGCGCCACCGGCGCCGTGCGCATCAGCGACCCGTTCCCGCCGGTCCGCCCGGTGAGCGACATCGCCGCCGCCTGCATGTCCAGCGCCGAGCTCGGCTTCATCGACAGCACCGCCCTGGTCTGATTGCCGATATCCGGCGGATCGGTGTCGTACCAGCGAACGAACCCCTCGGCCACCGCGTCCAGGTCGATCCCGGGCCCCTGCGACGCGGCCTGGGCGACCACCAACGCCATCGACGTGTCGTCGGTCCACTCACCCGGCGCCCAGTTGAACGGCCCACCGCCGATCATGTCGATCACCACATCGGTCCCGGGCTTGGTGAACTCGTACCCCGCCCCCAGCGCATCCCCGGCAGCCGTCCCCACCAGCACCCCGGCCACCCGATCCGCAAAGCCCGAATCCCGCACAGCATCCACCCCTTTCATCACAACAAGTCGACCCGACCGTACCGCCACACTCCGCTCGGTCGGCTCTGATAGTCCAACACCAACACCAACACCAACACCACCGCTGCCGCTGCTGCCGTTGCTGCTGCCGCCGCAGCCGACATCGGGGTGAAATCGCGCCACAAACGTGTGGTGCTCAGGCATCCAGGCTTTCGGCGGGCTGGGGAGCGGGGTGGCGGTTGCGGTGGGCTCGGCGGAGGGCGTCGGTGGTGAAGACGGCCAGGGCGGTCCAGATGAGGGCGAAACCGATCCAGCGGGAGGGCGGCATCGGTTCGTGCATCACCGCGACGCCCCAGGCCATCTGGAGGGCGGGGGTGAGGTACTGGAGGATGCCCATGGTCGACAGCGGGACGCGCTGGGCGGCGACGGCGAACAGCAGTAGCGGGATCAGGGTGACCGGCCCGGTGGCCATCATCAGCCCGAAATGCGCAGGGCTGGAAGTGAACTCACTGCGGCCGGTAGCCAGCAAGACGATCACGAACGCCAGCGCGAACGGGGCGGCGACCATCCCCTCGGCGGCGATTCCGCGCAGCGCGTCGAGCCGGATCACCTTCTTCACCAGCCCGTAGGTGGCGAACGAACACGCGAGCACCAGGGCGATCACGGGCGGTCTGCCGTAGTCGACGGTGAGCACGACCACCGCCAGCGCACCGAGCGAGAGCGCGGCCCATTGCGCACGGGAGAGCCGTTCCCGGAAGAACACCACCCCGAACGCCACCGTCACCAGCGGATTGATGAAGTACCCGAGCGCGCACTCCACCACATTCCCGGAGATCACCCCGAACACGTAGACGCCCCAGTTGATCGAGATCGCCGCCGACGCGACCGCCGCCAGCCGCCAGGTCCGCGCGTCGATTTTCCGCATCTCCCGCAGTCGCCCGCTGAGCAGCAACACCAGCACCACGACGACCAAGGTCCAGATGATCCGCTGCGCCACCACCTCCACGGCAGACGCGAATGCCAGCAGCCCGAAGAAGGCCGGAAACAGACCCCAGATCAGATACGCCCCCGTCCCGAAGACGACACCGGGCGGGGACGTTCTTGGCTGCATTCATCCCATGTTACGACTGACGTAGCCTGTCGGGCATGTCCATATCCGTGCGGGAGTCCGCCACCGGGCTCAGCGCAACAGAGGTCGAACAGCGTCGCCGTGACGGTCAGACCAACGACGTGCCCGCGCGGGCGAGCCGGTCGGTCGGCGAGATCGTTCGCGCGAACGTGTTCACCCGCATCAACGCCATCCTCGGTGTGCTGTTCCTGCTCGTGCTGTCGACCGGGTCGATCATCGACGGCATGTTCGGGCTGCTCATCGTGGCCAACAGCGCGATCGGCATCATCCAGGAGGTGCGCGCCAAACGCACCCTCGACCAGCTGGCCATCGTCGGCCAGGCCATGCCGACCGTGCGTCGCGACGGTGTCGCGAAGGAGATCGCCCCCGGCGAGGTGGTGCTCGACGACCTGATCGAGCTCGGCCCCGGCGACCAGATCGTGGTCGACGGTGAGGTGACCGAGGCCGCCGCCCTCGAGGTGGACGAGTCGCTGCTCACCGGCGAGGCCGATCCCATCGACAAGGGTGTCGGCGCGCCGGTGATGTCGGGCAGTTTCGTGGTGTCGGGTTCGGGCGCCTACCGCGCGACGAAGGTCGGCAAGGACGCCTACGCCGCCAAGCTGGCCGAAGAAGCCAGCAAGTTCACCCTGGTGCACTCCGAACTGCGCTCGGGTATCGACAAGATCCTGAAATTCATCACCTACCTGCTGATTCCGGCCGGCCTGCTCAGCATCTACAACCAGCTCGTCTCCAGCGGCGAGTCGTGGCGCCCGGCGGTCACCGGCATGGTCGCGGCCCTGGTACCGATGGTCCCCGAGGGCCTGGTTCTGATGACCTCCATCGCCTTCGCGGTCGGTGTGGTCCGCCTCGGTAAACGCAACTGCCTGGTGCAGGAGCTGCCCGCCATCGAGGGCCTGGCCCGTGTCGACGTGGTGTGCGCGGACAAGACCGGCACCCTCACCGAGAACGGCATGCGCCTGTCCCGCGTCGAACCGCTCGGTTCCTTCGACGAGGCGAGCGTGCGCCAGGTGCTCGCCGCGCTGGCGGCAGACGATCCACGTCCGAACGCCAGCGTGCAGGCCATCGGCGAGGCGCTGCCCGACCGCCCGGACTGGACCGGCACGGCCGTCGCCCCGTTCTCCTCGGCCAAGAAGTGGAGCGGCATTTCCTATGGCGCCCACGGTGATTGGCTCCTCGGCGCACCCGACGTGCTGCTCGACCCCACCTCCGAGACCGCCGCGCACGCCGAGCAGGTCGGTTCGCAAGGCCTGCGGGTGCTGTTGCTCGCGCGCGGTGACCGCCCGGTCGACGCCCCCGACGCGCCGGGCCGGGTGGAGCCCGCCGCCCTTGTCGTGCTCGAACAGAAGGTGCGTCCCGACGCCAAGGACACCCTCGAATACTTCGCGAGCCAGCATGTCTCGATCAAGGTGATCTCCGGCGACAACGCCGTCTCGGTCGGCGCGGTCGCCGCCTCGCTCGACCTGCCCGGGGGATCCGATCCCGTCGACGCGCGCACCCTGCCCGAGGACCGCGACGAGCTCGCCGACGTACTCGACGGGAAATCCACCTTCGGCCGCGTGCGCCCCGACCAGAAACGGGCCATGGTCGGCGCCCTGCAGTCGCGCGGCCACACCGTCGCCATGACCGGTGACGGCGTCAACGACGTGCTCGCCCTCAAGGACGCCGACATCGGTGTCGCCATGGGCGCGGGCAGCCCGGCCACCCGTGCGGTGGCCCAGATCGTGTTGCTGGACAACAAGTTCGCGACCCTGCCGTACGTGGTGGGGGAGGGCCGACGCGTCATCGGCAATATCGAGCGGGTGTCGAATCTGTTCCTCACCAAGACCGTGTATTCGGTGCTGCTGGCGTTCCTGGTCGGCCTGGCGGGTGTGGGTTCGCAGATCTTCGGCTACGACCCCATCGGTTATCCGTTCCTGCCGCGCCACGTGACCATCGCGGCCTGGTTCACCATCGGCATCCCGGCGTTCGTGCTGTCGCTCGCGCCCAACAACGAGCGGGCTCGCACCGGGTTCGTCGGCCGGGTGATGCGGCTGGCGGTGCCCTCAGGCGTGGTGATCGGTGTCGCGACGTTCGTGGCCTACCTGATCGCGTACGCGGGCCCCGAGGCCTCGGAGACGCAGCGGGTGCAGGCCGGGACCACCGCGCTGATCACGCTCATCATGATCGCGGTGTGGGTGCTCGCGCTGGTCGCGCGCCCGTACGTGTGGTGGAAGGTGGTGCTGATCGCGGTGTCGGTGCTGGCCTATGTCGCGCTGTTCACGATTCCGTTCACGCGCGAGTTCTTCAAGCTCGACCCGTCGAATCCGAGGCTCACCCTGGCCGCGGTGGTGTGTGGTGTGATCGGCATCGTGCTGGTGGAACTGGCCTGGTGGGTGCAGGCGCGACTGGCCGGCAACGCGGGCAAGCTCGTCCCGCCGGTCGGCGCGCAGGGGGCGTGACCGGGACCGGGCGCGCCTCGAGAACCCTTGTGCTGGGCGAAGTTTCGGTGTTGGAGTACCTTTGCCGGTTATGGAGGTATTGCTGCACCAGATCGACGCTTTCGCCGACGCGCCGTTCTCGGGCAACCCGGCCGCGGTCATGCCGTTGCCCACCTGGCTGCCGGACACATTGCTGCAACAGCTCGCCGAGGAGAACAACCTCGCCGAGACGGCGTTCTATACCTCCCAATTACCCCCGGAGGCAGGCGGCCCGCCCGGTGAGTGGCCCGCGTTCCACCTGCGCTGGTTCACCCCGGCGGTCGAGGTGGACATGTGCGGGCACGCCACCCTCGCCTCGGCGGCTCAGATCATCTCCGACATCCATCCCGAACACGACCGCGTCAGCTTCTATACCCGTTCCGGCTGGTTGCACGTCGACCGCACCGACGACGACGAATACGTCCTGAACCTGCCCGCCCTCGCCTCGGTCCAGGTGGATCCTGATCCCGTCCTGGTCGCGGCGCTCGGTGTCACGGCCGTGCGCGCCTACACCGGTCAAGACGAGATCATCGTGGTCGCCGACGAAGACGAAGTACGTTCGGCCACACCAGATTTCGGTGCCTTCCCGCAGCTGCCACGCGGTGCGGTTCTCACCGCTCCCGGTCGATCGAGCGACTTCGTCTCCCGCTTCTTCGGCCCCGGCGTCGGCGTCGCGGAAGACCCGGTCACCGGCTCGGCCCACGCCCAGCTGGTTCCGCTCTGGGCCCGCGAACTCGGGCGCTCCACCCTCACCGCCCGCCAGCTGTCCCGCCGCGGCGGCACCCTGCGCGGCGAACTGGCCGACAACCGGGTACTGCTCCTGGGGCGATGCAGACGGTATCTCGACGGAGTCGTCACCCTGCCGGACTGAAGCCGAGCAAAGCCACCGGCCCGTCGGCGATCGCGGGCGGCCGGCCGATGCGCGGTCCCGGAGACCGATCACGGGACCTCGACACCGTTTCGGGCCAGGCGTGGATCGGGCACAAAGTAGGCGCCCTACTCGGCGGGAACGGGACCGTCGTCGGGAGTCGGGGTGATGGTGCCGGTGTTCTCCGGCAGCAGCGGGCTCACCGCGAAGCGCCCGGCGACGGCGTCGGCCGGAAGTGCTTGCACCGCACGTACTCCCGGCCTGTCGGCGAGATCACGGAGTTGGGGCAGGGTGCCGCGCACGACGATCCCGGCCGTGCACGCGCATCCGGCCCGCAGCCGAGCGGCGCTGACCCGCACCACTGCCGCGCCGCGCCCGTCCCGGATCTGCTGCGATTCGAGCAGCCCCGCCGCCGCCTCGCCCGAGCGCACGGCGGGTTCGTTACCGGCGGGCGTGGCGACGGTGACGACCGGCGTCTGCACCCGATCGATCGGCACGTGCTGGATCACCCCGGAGATCCGCAACCCGTCGGCGACGCCCGGAAGCTGTTGTGGCGTCTGGTATTCGGTGAACGACACGAGCGCCCAGCGCGGATCGGCATCAGTGCCTTCGAGTGAGGCTCGAGCGTCGGCGAGGTAGTCGTCGACCTGCTCACCCTGGGCGGGCCCGAGCCGATCGGTCGCCACATGACCCGCCGCGTGCGGACGGGTGAACGCCACGATCAGCAGCACCACGGCCAGCACCGCCGCCGCGCCGAGCACCACCTTCGACCGCCCCGACAGACCGGTCGAATCGTCCACGCCCGCTACTTCTTCGGGCGGGACAGTCGGCGCGACGAGATCCCCGCGGTCGTCCGGCGCCGTCGTCGACGCCGGTTCGGACGACCGCGGGTCGTCAGGCATTGCGTAATACGTCCAGGGCGCCCGCCAGGTCGGCGGGATACTCGCTGGTGATCTCGAGCCAGCGCCCGTCGGCCGGGTGATGGAAACCCAGCTGACGCGCGTGCAGCCACTGCCGTTCCAGCCCGAGGCGCTTGGCCAGCGTCGGATCGGCACCGTAGGTGAGATCACCCGCGCAGGGGTGACGGATCGCGGAGAAATGCACGCGGATCTGATGGGTACGCCCGGTCTCGAGATGCACGTCGAGCAGGCTCGCCGCCTGGAACGCCTCGATGGTGTCGTAGTGGGTGATGCTCGGCCTGCCGTCGCCGGTGACGGCGAACTTCCAGTCGTTGCCGCGCGCACGCCCGATCGGCGCGTCGATGGTGCCGCTGCTCGGATCGGGGTGTCCCTGCACGAGAGCATGGTATTGCTTGTCGACCGTGCGTTCCTTGAAGGCGCGCTTGAGCATCGTGTAAGCGTGTTCGGATTGGGCCACGACCATCACGCCGGAGGTGCCCACATCGAGGCGGTGCACGATGCCCTGCCGTTCGTGTGCGCCGGAGGTCGAGATGCGGTAACCCATCGCGGCCAGTCCACCCACCACGGTCGGGCCCGTCCAGCCGACACCGGAGTGCGCGGCGACGCCGATCGGCTTGTCCACCGCGACGATGTCGTCGTCGGCGTAGAGGATCTTCATCCCCTCCACCGGGGCCGCTTCCACGGTCAGCTCACGTTTGGGTTCGGGGAAGATCACTTCCAGCCAGGCACCCGCGGTGAGCCGGTCGGACTTGCCCGCGGCGACACCGTCGAGCTGTACCGACCCTTCCTCGGCGAGCGCGGCGACCGCCGTGCGCGAGAGGCCGAGCAGCCGCGAGAGCCCCGCGTCCACCCGCATCCCGTCGAGCCCGTCGGGCACGGGCATAGTCCTGGTTTCTCTCATACTGCGTCCTCCTGCGCCTGCCGGAGGGGCGCTCCGTTCTTACGCAGGTCGCCGCCTCCTGGCTTCGACTCGGTCATGCGGTCTTCTCGGTATGTTTGCGACCGCTGCGGGTGCCATCGGGTTCGAAGCCGAAGATCGTCAGCGCGACCAGCAGAATCGCCCCGCACACGATGGCCGAGTCGGCCACATTGAACACCGGCCACCAGCCGATCGCGACGAAGTCGACGACATGGCCCTGCAGCGGGCCGGGGGAGCGGAAGATCCGGTCCACCAGGTTGCCCATCGCCCCGCCGAGCACCATGCCGAGCCCGATCGCCCACCACAGCGAACGCAAGGTGCGCCCGATGCGGATGACGCCGACCACCACGGCGGCCGCGATCAAGGTGAGCAGCCAGGTCATGCCGGTCGCCATCGAGAACGCCGCGCCCGGATTGCGCACGAGGTCCAGGCGCGCGAAGTCGCCGATGATCGGCACCGGGTCGTCGGGATCGATGTAGGCGACCGCGAGGCACTTGGTCAGCAGGTCGAGTCCGAACAGCACGGCGGCGATGATCAGCAGCGTTGTCAACCGGCGGCGACCTGGGGTTTCGGTCTCGTTCACCGCACTGGTTTCCGGCGCGGCGGCGGCGTCGCCGGTCGCGGGGACTGCGGCGTTGTCGGTTGACCGGTCTTCACTCACGTGTCCATCATTCCTTAGTCGTTCGCGGAGCCGCGTCGCGGACCGGCCGGAGTCCCAGCAGTTCCTCAGGAAGCGGTCGTACCCTGATCGCTGTGACGGTGTTGTCTAGTTCTCGCTTACCCCGCATCGCGCGCCCCGGGGTGTTTCTGGTGGCGCTCGTGCTCGGGTTCGCGACCTTCGGTGCCGGGTGCGCCGATCGGTCGCCGTCGACCGCCGATTCCGAGGGCCTCGAGCCGCTCGGTATCGGCAAGGAAGTGACCGTGCCGATCACCGCCGCGGTCGCCACCGTCGTCTCCCCGGGCGACGAGCCGCGCAGCCGGCTGCGCCCCCTCTACAGCATCGGCGCCACCCAGGAGGTGACGTTGCGCACCGACTACCGCATCCAGCAGCAGGTCAACGATCAACCGGTGCGCGACTTCTCGCCCGCCGCGCTCACCATTCCGATGACCGCGCGCGCCGATGTCGACGGTGTGGATCTGACGGTCGGCACCGTCACCACCCCCGACCCGGCGCTGAACAAGGCGTTCACCAATGCCGACGGTTCCCAGGCCGGGCTCGCGATGAGCGATCTCGGTGCCATCACCGAACTGCGGATGGCGCCCTCACCCGAGACGCCCAATTCGGCGCGGGCCGCGCTCGAGCAAGCGTTCTATCAGGCGGTGTACCAGTCCGTGGCGTTCCCCGACGAGCCCGTCGGGGTGGGCGCGGTGTGGACCGTGCATCAGCAGATCACCGGCGGCGTCACCCTCGATCAGGTCACCACCGCGACCCTGGTGAGCCGCGACGGCGACCGGCTCACCATCGACCTGCAGGTGAACCAGACCCCCACCGGAAACGTGTGGACGCTGCCCAACAATGCGGGCGCCCTTGACATCCAGAACTACGTGATGCAGGGCGCGGGCACGATCACCGTCGATCTCGGTCTGCCGCTGCCCGTTTCGGGTGCCATCGAGGTGGGCGGTCAGCAGACCTATCACGATCCGCGCAGCGTGAGCACGCTCGTGCAGACCCAGTCGACCCGCATTTCCTGGACCGAATGATGCGTTCGGCCCTGGCCCGCGCGGGCGCGGTCGCTTCGGCCTGCGCGGCGCTGGCAGCGTGCTCGTCGACGTCCGACGACTGCGGTGCGTCCTGTGCGACGACCTGGCCCGCGCCCGCCGCGGCGGCTCCCGGATCCGGGCCCGTCGTACGTGATCAGGCGCAGCTGAGCGCCGGCCTGCTCGCGGCCACCGACCTGCCCGGCGACTTCACGGCGGTCCCACCGCGCAGCGCGGGCGACGACGCCGCGGTGCCCGCCGACGCGCCGACCGATCCCGCCGACTGCGGCAGGCTGCTCACACCGATCGCCCAGCAGTGGCCCGGCTCGGCCGCCGCCGCCTCGGTCCAATTCGCCGGACCGAGCTTCGCCACCATCGACATCGACGCCGCGAGCTATCCCGACACCGCCCTCGCCGCCGCTTTCGACTCCCTGCAATCCAGACCACGCCGCTGCACCAGCTACACCGGTGACGACGCGGGCGTGCGCATCGACTACCGGACCGGCCCGCTGGAGCAGCCGCCTGTCGGCGATGCGGGCTCGGCGTTCACCCTGACCGCCACGAGCGAGGGCCTGACCTTGACTTCGGCCACCTCACTCGTTCAAGTGGGCAACACTCTGGTCCAGGTGGTCGTGACCGCTCCGGAAGAAGTCGATCCCGGCGTACTGGCCGACCTCACGGCGGCTCAGGTGCGCAAGCTGCGCGGCTGAGCGGCGACCGCCGGTCGGGCTCCACCCGGCGCGTTCGAAGGCGGGTCGGCGGCGCAGGTGTGACCGGAGCAGTCGGTCAGCCGCACAGGTATAACCGGCGGCCGGAGCGGGGCCGCACGGGTTACTGGCGCGGCCGGAGCGGGCCGCGCGAGCTACTGGCGCGTCCGGAGCGGCGGCCGCAGGTGTGACAGGCGCGGCCGGAGTGGGCACACTCGTCAGCCGAGCAAGCCGAGCTTTCCGCCGAGATGCGCGATGTAGCCGGTCACCTCGGCAGCGTCCCGGTCCGGCAGTCCGAAAACAACCTCCGTGACACCGAGATCGGCCCACCGAGCGAGCTGTTCGGCATTGTGTTTGCCCGCGAGCGCGATCACACGCGGGCTGCCCTCGCGTTCGGCTTCCTTCCAGACACGCTGCAGCAGTTCAATTTTCGCGCCGAGGTCGTCTTCGGTGGGCGTGGTGATCCAACCGTCGGCGTTGGCGGCGAGCCACGTGAAGGTCTTCTCCGTGCCACCCGCGCCGAGCAACACCGGCACGCCCGCGCGCACCGGCTTGGGCCACGACCAGCTCGGCCCGAACTTCACGAAGTCGCCGTCGAACTCGGCCTCCTCGTTCGACCACAGCGTCCGCATGGCGTCGAGATGTTCGCGCAGCACCGTGCGGCGCTTGTTGGCCGGCACACCGTGGTGGGCGAGCTCGTCGGTGTTCCAGCCGAAGCCGACACCGAGTTCCACCCGGCCGCCGCTGAGATGGTCGAGCGAGGCGATCGATTTGGCCAGGGTGATCGGGTGGTGCTCGGCGGGCAGCGCCACCGCCGTCGACAGCGTGATCCGGCTGGTGACCGCGGCGGCGGTGGCCAGGGCGACCCACGGGTCGAGGGTGCGCAGATAGCGGTCGTCGGGGAGCGAGGAGTCGCCGGTCTGCGGATGCGCCGCGGCCCGGACCACCGGGATATGGGTGTGCTCGGGCACGTAGAAGGCGTCGAAACCCGCCTGCTCGGCGGCCGAGGCCGCGTCGGCGGGCGTAATGCCCCGGTCACTGGTGAACAACACGATCCCGTACCGCACGCCCCGGCCCTCCTGAATAGTCAAAACTGAAACAAGTTCTACCAGGGTTCCGGTGTGGGCGACAGAGGAATAGGCTCGACGGCATCCGAGCAACACCGTCGACCCGGAGGTATCCGATGTCCGATGTGTCACCTATTCCCGCTGGTTATCCGGCAATCTGTCCCGGCATCGCCTGTGCGGGAGCCGCCGACGCGCTCGCTTTCTACATTTCCGTCCTCGGCGCCACCGAACGCATGCGCATGCCAGGTCCCGACGGCACGATCGTGCACAGCGAACTGCTGATCGGCGATTCCGTCCTGATGGTCGGCGACCCTGTTCCCGACATCGGCTTCGTCGACCCGAAGTCCATCGGCGGCTCGCCGGTGAACCTGATGGTCTACGTCCCCGACGCCGACGCCGTCTTCGCCGCCGCCCTCGAAGCGGGCGCCTCGCAGATCACCCCGATGGGCGACCAGTTCTACGGTGACCGCACCGGCTCCTTCGAGGACCCGTGGGGTCACCGCTGGACCGTGGCCACCCACATCGAGGACGTGTCGCCGGAGGAAATGGACCGGCGCATGGCCGAGATGATGAACGCGAGCTGAGCGCACCCGCCGGGCTCCGGTCAGGAGCCCGGCGCAACCGCTACCCGGAAACGATCGAATCCCCTTCGACCCGAACCGGTTTCGTAGGCAATGGGTTGCGTGCGGGCCCGCCACGCACCGCCCCGTCCAGCCCGAACCGGCTCCCGTGACACGGGCACACGATCACCCCGTCCTTCACCGACGTCACCTTGCACCCCGCATGCGTGCAGGTCGCCGAAAGCCCGACGAATGCCCCCGCCGTCGGCTGCGTGATCACGGTGTCGCCGACGATCACCCCACCACCCACCGGCACATCCTCGGTCTTGGCCAACGCCGTCCCCGGCGCGGCAGGCGCCCCCGTCGACCCCGACC